>CAXSEU010000208.1:0-1904 GCA_964236485.1 uncultured Lichenihabitans sp.
CACCCCCACGGTGACGTCGCTGGTCAGGGCATAGTCGACGCCGGCACCTACCCGGCCGCCGGTGTCGAGCTTCTCGGGCGAGTTGAAAAGATCATTGGCCGTGTCGGCGCCGTTGAAGCTGCCGCCGAGGCGCGCGTTCGGCTTCGCCAGGATGAGATCGGTCATCAGATAGGGCGTCCAGCGGCCCACCGGATAACCCACCCTGGCGCCCGCGGAGGCGAAGTCGTAAGCCCGCAGGGGACCGAAGATCGAAAGGCCCGGCGCGATGCCGGTGGAAGCCTCGACGCCGAGGACGAGGTTGCTCGGCAGCACCCGATCATAGCCTGCGGTGACGCTGCCTCCGACCAAACCCTTCGACCCCTTGCCGCCCGTGACACCGAAGACATCGGTACCGACATGGAAGCCCTGCCAGGGGGAGGCCTGCGGCTGGGGATCGAAGGCAAGGCTCGGCAACGGCTTCGACAGCGTGTCGTCGGCCAAGGCAACGGACGTCGAAAGGCATAGAGCCAGACCCAGGATCAGCCGTCGCACACCTACCTCCGCCGCAATCGCGCGGCACCACCATAGCCTTTCGGGCGGCAGCCCTCAACCAGCACCGCTTCCCGGAGTCGCGAAAACGCCTTAGCATCCGCCCATGAGCCTCGACGCCATCACCCGCCAAGACCTCGAAGCGCTGCTGGAATGGTACGTGGAGATGGGTGTCGACATCGCGATCGACGCCGCGCCGCACGACAGGTTCGCGGAGGCGCTCGCGACGGGTGCGGACAAGGCCCCGCAAGCCGGCCTCGAAGGCGCGGCGCCGGCTCAGCGCGCCACATTGCCGCCTCGAGACATCGCTCCGGCGACTTCACGCCTGGCGCCCGATGCCGCCGCCCTGAGCGCGGAAGCGGCCGTTCGCTCGGCGCGCGAGCAGGCTGCCGCGGCCCGCACGCTCGAAGAATTGCGCCAAGTGATGGAGAGCTTCGCAGGCTGCGGCCTGAAGAGTTCGGCGACGCATCTCGTCTTCGCCGATGGCAATCCGGCGTGCCGCCTCATGGCGGTCGGCGAGGCACCGGGCGCCGAGGAAGACCGGCAGGGCCTGCCGTTCGTCGGCCGGTCGGGCCAGCTTTTCGACAGGATGCTGAACAGCATCGGGCTCGACCGCGGCATGGTCTACGTCGCCAACGTGGTGCCGTGGCGCCCGCCGGGAAATCGCACGCCGACGCCGCAGGAGGTGGCGACCTGTCTGCCGTTCATCGTCCGGCAGATCGAACTCGCCGACCCGGAGGTGCTGATCCTCCTCGGCGGCGCTTCGACCCAGGCCTTGCTGCCCGTCAAGGAGGGGATTTCACGCCTGCGCGGGAAATGGCTCGATTACGCGCTCGGCCCGAAGACCATCCCCTGCATGCCCATGCTTCACCCGGCCTACCTGCTGCGTACCCCGGCCCACAAGAAGCAAGCGTGGCGCGACTTGCGGGAAGTGCGCAAGCGGCTGGAAGGCGGCCTGTAGGCCGCCGGTGCCCCGGAACGCGCTCCCCTGCCCGCTCCGCCCGCACGGCCCTCACTGGGTTGTCGTCGGCAGCGGCTCTGCGTCCTCGCGGGCCACGAGGTCGGCGGACGCCTGCCAGGTCTGGCCCTTGATCCAGAGATGCTTCACCCTGAGGTCCCCCTTGGGGGCCAGGAGGTCGTCGGGAAGGACGACCTGGCCGTTCTCGAGCTTGAGACCGATGATCGCGTAAGCGGCCGACAGCATGCGGGAAGCGGAACCCGTGTACCAGCTCCAGCCGCCGCGCCCGCCGTAGCTCTCGCCGTCGTAGATGTCGGCGGGCTGCTGGTGCGGCGCGAGGCCGTAGACGGCGAGTTGGTCGCGGTGCGGCCCGATGGCGTCACCACCTCCCCCGGCCCTGGCGACCCGGAGAATGCCG
>CAXSEU010000208.1:1914-6615 GCA_964236485.1 uncultured Lichenihabitans sp.
GCGAAAGCTTGGTCCAGCATTCGAAGGCGCGAGCCTTCGCCTCGACCGCGAGGGCGACGTCGCCCCCCTGCCGGGCGAGATCGGCGATTCTGACAAAGGCGTCCACGGCCCAGGAGGCGCCGTGGGTATATTGGCCGCCGTTCTCGCGCACGCCCGGCGGATAATCCGCGATGCGGCCCGGGTAGGGATCGGAATGCTCGTCGAACGGCGGCGTCACGAGAAGGATACGATCTTCCTTCTCCAGCGCCGCCAGCCCGTGCTCCAGAGCCATGCGGCCGCGCTCGATGCCGACGGCACCCGAGAGGACCGGCCAGGCCGCCGCCATGATGCTGGGCGGATCGAGCGGCCGCCCGTCGTCGGCGAAGTCGAAGATGTAGTGATCGCCGGTCCACACCCCCTCGATGGCCTTGGCGACGCGCTCGGCCTCGCGGGCGTAGCGCTCCGCCGCCCCGCGCCCGCCGCGCCGCTCGGCGATAGGCACGAAGCGGACCAGGATGTCGTAGTAGAAACAGGCGAGCCATGTGCCCTCGCCGCGCCCGCCCGGACCGGCGGCGTCGATGCCGTCGTTCCAGTCGCCCGTGCCGATCAGTGGCAGGCCATGCTGCCCCATGCGGTCCATGGTGTAGTCGAGAGCTCGCACACAATGGTCGTAGACGTCGCCGGTCTCCGACGACAGGCGCGGTGAATAGACGAGATCGACGACCCCAGCAGGGATCCGGGCGCCTTCGAGGTAGGGCTGCTCCTCCCCAAGCACCGACCAGTCCCCCGTCGCCTCGACGTAGCGCGTGACCACGTAGGGGAGCCAGAGGTGGGGATCGGACGCCCGGGTGCGTTGCCCGAGCGCGATGCGCCCATCAGGCGCGACGTGCCACCACTTGAACACGTCGCCCTCGGGGAACTGTACGCCCGCATGGATGACGATCTGCCGCCGCGTGAGGCTGGGATCGAAGAACATGAAGGGCAGCACGTCCTGCAACTGGTCGCGAAACCCGAAGGCGCCGCCGCGCTGGTTGGGTCCGGTCCGACCCCAGAGGCGCGACGCCAGCGCCTGATAGGGCAGCCAATGGTTGACGAGGCGGTCGAAGGCCGGATTGTTGGTCTCGATGCGCACCGCGCCCAGCCGCTCCGCCCACCAGGCCTCGGTGGCCTTGAGGGCGGCGCGGGCCGCCGCGGGGTCGCGCAGGTGCGAGGCCGCCATCAGGGCCTCGCGCCGCGTCGCGGTCTGGCCGAGCACTACCGCGACCTCGCCGGTGCCTCCGGGCGGCACCTCGATTGTCCCCGCGAAGGCAGCCACGCGGCGGCCGTCGTCCTCGCGCGCCCCGTCGGACAGCCCCGTCTCGACCATCACGGGATTGCTCTGGTCGCGCCCGGGCGAGCCGATGAACCGCGTCCGTGCGGTCTCGGTGACGGCCGCCATCAGGCTCGTGACCGCGAAGGCCCAGCCACGCTGGAAATCGTTGGTCGGATTATGAAACAGCAGCGCTTCCGTCGCTTCGTCGCGCACCACCTCGAGGCCGCCGAGGCTGTCGATCGGACTTTCTGCGAGCGCCATCTCGAAATAGGGAACGATGCGAAAGCGCCTCGGCCTGCCGCTGCGGTTCTTTACCTTGAGCAGGCGCACGTCGGCCGGTGCGTCGGTGAAGACGAAGACCGTCAGTTCGATCTCGACGTCGCCGCGCGTGTTCCGGAAGGTCGCGGCGCCGAGCCGGTATTCCACCTCGTAGCGGGCATCCTCCCGCCGAAACGGCACGAAGCCGGCCGTGTCGGCCTCGCCGGTTTCGAGATCCACCACATAGATCAGCTGGCCCGGGAGGCCCGTGGCGCCGGACTCGAGCCGGAAGGGCGTCAGCGCGTTCTGCCGCTCGTTGCCGTTGAAGGAATGCACCTCCCCCTCGTTGGAGAGCACGGTTCCGAAACCGATGGGGTTCGCCAGGACATGCGCCCAGGGCCTCGGGGTTGCGGGCGTGAAGGTGAGACGCGTCTCGTCCTCGAAGGCGAAGGGCCAGGTGGAGGCGGGAGGCGTCGGCCCGGGCTCGATCCGCCGTTTGCGGCGCAGCGTCGATTGCAGCAGGTCCTTGTCCATCGGCGGGACACCGATCAGCTTGGCCACGATCCGCGCCGCGTCGGCCTCGTTGACGGCGCGCCCGGTCACGAAGGTGACCTCCGCCTCGCCCTTGGCCGGAAGGTCGACCGCGACCGCGAGGCTGGCCGCGGGATCGAAGGTGTACAGGGAGCCCTCGTCGTGCAGCGAGCGGCGGCTCGCCGTCCCGAGCCCGCGCGGCTGGCGCAGGCCGCCCGGACCGATGAAGCGGGTGCGCGAGTCCTCGTAGCCGAGCAGCATCATGCCATCGCCGAGCTTGGCCGCGTGGAAGCAGGTCTCGTGCGACATCCGGTGCGTCACGGGATCGCGCAGCAGGCGATTGCGGGCCAGAACGGCATTCAGCGGCCGGACGAACCAGCTCTCGACATGCATGCTGTTGAAGTCGGGGTCGCGAAAATAGGCGCCGATCTCGTGGACCGCGAGTTCGCGGAAACTCGTCACCTCGATGCGGCGGGGGCGATCCTCGAGGTTCTGCAGACGAATCTTGAAGAACTCGATCGGGCGATGCGGCGCCAGCCGGATCCAGGCCTCGCTTCGGACGCCGGCCACGGTGTTGCGGATCTTGATGCGGTTCGGCAGCGATTGCTTGACCGCGTAATCCTCGCCCACGGTTCGCATCGGCTGATAGCCGAGGCTCCACGGCTTGTCTCCATCGGCGTCGCGCAGGAAGACGAAGGGGCCGCGGAGTTGCAGCGGCCCGTCCGGCCGACGGGTGATGTCGATTGGGAAGGACTTGCGTACCGGGCCGGCGACCGAGGTATAGCCGCGTCCGTCGGCTTCGAACGACACGGTCATGCAGCCGTTGGAGAGGCCGAAGGTCTGCGGCCCCTGCAGCAGCGCCCGGGGCGTGCCGGGTGCGACGGGTGCCACCGAGGCGCCGCTCCCGTTCCAGCGTCTGGACACCAGCCAGACCACGAGCCCGGCCTCGGCGGCTGCCGCGGCGTAGACGGCGACGATGCTCCACACGGCCGGCTCGACCGGCGCGGCCGTCGAGCGGATGCGCTCGGCGCCCGTCCAGGCCCGATCCCAGTCGGGCCCGTGCGGAATGTAGAAGGGGATCAGCAGCGGCGCCCAGGTGGCGAAGCGCCGGATGCCTTCCGGGATGATGCGGGTGCGGCCCGCATGGCCGGCGAAACGGGCGGCGGCCTCGTCGGCCCTGTCGCCCCCGATGAAGGTCAGGTTGACCAGCGTCGCGACCCGCAAGCCCATGTGGTCGAACCAGATCAGCACCCGCAGCCAATCGTACGCCAGGAGGCCGGTGAAGATCGCGAGGCTCCAGTCCCGGAAGGCGCCGGCCGGCAGGAACATGTCCGCGACGGTGGCGGCCGTGGTGCGAACCGCGCCGTCCTGGTTATACCAGGCCGGGTCGGGGGACTGACGCAGGAAGGAATTGATGATCGGTGCCATCCACAGGCCCCAGCGGAGCACCCGGACGGCCTGCTCCACGAGGCCTCGAAAGCCTTGCGGGCTCACGAGTTGCTTCAGCGGCGCGAGGCTCCGCTGGAAGACGGCCGCCAGCACGAAGAAGTTGATGGAAAAAAGGGGTGCCGCGATGGCCCAGTTGATGACGCCGGACAGCGATTCGTTGAAGAACAGCCGCGTGCCGCCCCCGACGGGCCCGAGGTCGACGGCCCCATATTTGTTGAACAGCGGGTAGGTGGTGAAATTCGAGACCTGCCGTTCGGAGGCACCGTAGCTGAGATCGGCATAGCTCCAGAACTTGTCGGCGACCACGGTGATCTGGCTGGCTTCGAAATACCAGCCGATCGCGCCGCCCACGAGGCCGCCGAGCAGGATGCCGAGCGCGTAGACCCGCCAGCCTTCTATGACGTTGCGGCGCCCCTGTTGCCGCGCCAGAAGGTCCGAGGCGAGGTCGACGCCGGCGAAGGCCAGGGCCCCGAGCGCGAAGGAGGCGACGAACCGCGCGAGGCCGCTCTCGTCGCGCATGCCGGTCGAGAGATAGAGGGCGACGCCGAGCCCGATGACGGCACCCCGGGCGTACGACCGCCGCCGCCGGTAGTTCCGTCGCAGTCGGCCAAAGAATGGCGGCGTCCCGTCCGCACTGGCGATGATGGTCTGCGCCAAAGGAAACAGGGCGGCGCCGGCGAGGAGCCCCGGCAGGTATGGAAAGGCCGCGGCGGCGGCCGCGAGGCCCGGCGTGCGCAACACCGCCGATCCGACGACCACGATGGCCATGAACACACCGCCGTAGATGGCACCCTTGACGGCGCCGCCATGCCATTGCGCATAGGCGGCCGCGAAGGTCGGCGGTGTCCCGTTCAGCGCATCGATCGTCAGCCCCGTCACGACGAAGACGATGGCCCAGATGCCGGCCTGGGCGCCGGCGGCGGCGAGGACGGCGAGGATGCTCTGGAGGGGGCCATAGCCGGCCGCGATCTGAGGCAGGTCCGCGATGTGGGGCGCCATGGCGGCATGCGCGGCCGCGCCGAGCAGCAGCGCGTGGAACCTCACGTCGACGGTCAGCCGCCCGGCGACGAGGATGCGCAGGATGGCGGTCAGCGCCTCGCAGAAGACGAAGAGGATCACGCTTCGTCCGACGACGAGATCGACGGGCTCCTCGTCAACGAGGCCCTGCAGGC
>CAXSEU010000209.1:0-6267 GCA_964236485.1 uncultured Lichenihabitans sp.
GCTGAAGAACTATGATCGCGATGTCGCCCAGCGACTGGCCGACATCGCGATCATAGTTCTTCAGCGGATCGGATTGCGCCCCGGCCGTGCCAGCTAGGCCAAGGGCTGCCGCGAGCAGCACGGAGGCCCATCCGGAAATGGGTGAAGTCCTGACGATCTTTCTCATGAAGGCGCTCGTCAGTAACGGTGGTGACGCATCATCGAATGAGCACGTCTCATGGGCCAATGCCTCCAACGAGCGCCATGGCTGAAGTGACGCGAGGGGTGGTTGACCGATTCCCCGTAATTCCTCATCGGATCGGCCTGAGCCGCGCCGACGCTGGCGAGACCAAGGGCGGCGGCGAGCAGCACTGGCACCCAACCGGATAGGCTTGAAGTTTTCACGATCTTGCTCATGCGGATGCTCCATCAATGAACGGCTCGCGCGCGACGCGCGCTCGAACGAACAGGCTTGCATGTAGGAGCGCTTCGCTCGAGTGCCAGGGCCGAACACGCGAACCCTCGGGAAACCGTTGCGAATTGGTTAACCCCCCGCCGCTGCTTTCAAGGAGCAGCCGTCGAGTGCGGCCGCTCAGCCGCGCAGCACGGCGCCAGTCGGCTTGGAGACCGCCTCGACGATTCGGGCACCGACAGCCTCGAGTTCGCCCTCCGTAAGGGTCTTGTCCCGGGGCTGGAGCGTGGCAGTTATGGCCACGGATTTGCTGCCCTCCGCCACACCCGGTCCCTCGTAAACGTCGAAGACCGTGACACCCGCCACCAGGGCGCGGTCCGCCGCCAGCGCGGCAGAGACGATGTCGGCCGCCGCCACGTTCCGATCGACCAGGAAGGCGAAGTCCCGTTCGACCGGCATGAGCTCGGACAGCACCAGCTTCGGCCGCGCTTTGTTGGGCCGGGTCTTCGGCGGCGGCAGCAGATCGAGCACGATCTCGAAACAGGCGATGGGGCCGGTCACGTCGAGGGCACGCAACGTCTCGGGGTGAAGCTCCCCGCAAACGCCGAGAGTGATCTTCGGCCCCATGCGGAAGGTCATCGAACGGCCGGGGTGCAGAAAGGTCGGGCCGCCTGGAGCGACCTGGATGGCACTGGAGGGGATGCCGAGCGAGGCTAGCAGCGTCAGGGCGTCCGCCTTGGCGTCGAAAACC
The DNA here is from genome assembly GCA_964236485.1 of uncultured Lichenihabitans sp. Classification (GTDB taxonomy): domain Bacteria; phylum Pseudomonadota; class Alphaproteobacteria; order Rhizobiales; family Beijerinckiaceae; genus Lichenihabitans. The sequence goes on from CAXSEU010000209.1 coordinate 1,143, forward strand.
CCGACAGTCGCCGTCTCCTGCGACCAGTGTCGCCCCGCGCCAACCGCGCGGGCCGTGCCGCGCCGTAGCGCGGCGGCGGCGATCCGCTGGTCCGCTTCACCGTCGCCGAGGAACACCTGACCCACCTCGAAGAGACCGACGTCGCCCTTGCCGCGCGCGGCGTTGCGCCCCGCGGCCGCGATCAGCCCCGGGAGCAGGCTTGGTCGCATGACGGATAGATCCGGGGCGATCGGATTGGCCAAGGCGAGGTCCGGCGACCCGCCGCCGAAGAGTTTGGCAGCCTCATCCGAAACGAAGGACCAGGTCACGGCTTCGAGCAGTCCGTACCCCGCCAAGGTCCGCTTGGCGAGCCGCGTCCGCTTCTGCAGCAAGGTCAATACCGGGCGAGCGATCCCCGGCTCGCGACCCAGCGGCTTCGACTCCACGCGGTCGAGACCGGCGATCCGAAGGATCTCCTCGACGAGGTCGGCCTTGCCTTGCACATCGGGGCGCCATGGCGGCACGCCGACGATGATCCGGTCGCTGGCGTCGGGATGCCCCGTCAGCACGAATCCGAGCCGCTCCAGAATGCTCTGCATTTCGGAGGTCGACAGCGCGAGACCGGTCAGGCGAGCGACCTCGCTCAGCGGAAAATCGACCCGCACGTCCGGCTCGGGCACGCGGCCCGACAGAGCGCTGTCGGAGGCCTCGCCGCCACAAAGGTCGAGGATCATCGCTGTCGCGAGGTCGAGCCCCGGCAGGCAGAACGAGGGATCGACGCCACGCTCGAAGCGGTAGCGCGCATCGCTGTTGATGCCGAGCCGGCGGCCCGTCTGGGCGATGTTGAGCGGATCCCACAAGGCGCTTTCGATGAGCACGGACGTCGTCGCCTCGTCGCATCCGGAGGCCTCGCCCCCCATGATGCCGGCGAGCGATTCGGGTCCGCCCTCGTCGGTGATGACCAGCATGCCCTCATCGAGTTCGTACGTCTTGCCGTTGAGCGCCGTCAGGGTTTCGCCGGGCCTGGCGCGCCGGACCGCGAGCGCGCCGCGAACCTTGGCGGCGTCGAAGACATGCAGTGGCCGGCCGCGATCGAAGGTGAGATAGTTGGTGACATCGACGAGCGCGTTGATGGGCCGAAGACCGATCGCGGTGAGGCGCCGCCGCAACCACGCCGGAGAGGGACCGTTGCGAATGCGGTCGACACGGCGCAGGGCGAAAGCCGGGCAAAGATGCGCGTCCGCGGGGTCGAGGTCGAGCCGCACCGAGGAAGCCGCCGGCGCCTTTCCCGTCACGGCAGTCGGCGAGACCGCCTTGAGCCGCCCGAGGCCGGCCGCCGCGAGATCGCGCGCGATGCCGTACACGCCGGCGGCGTCCGGCCGGTTCGGCGTCAGGTTGATGTCGATCACGGGATCGTCGAGTCCCGCATAGGCCGCATAGGCCGTCCCGACAGGCGCATCCTCGGGCAGGTCGATGATGCCGCCTTGATCCTCGCTCACTTCGAGTTCGGCTTCGGAACAGAGCATGCCGTTCGACTCGACGCCGCGGATCACTCCTGCGCCTAGCGTGATCTTCTTGCCCGGGATGAAGGTGCCCGGCGGCGAGAATACCGAGCGCATGCCGGTCCGCGCGTTCGGGGCGCCGCACACCACCTGCACGGGCGGCCCCCGCCCGATATCGACGCTGCAGACGCGGAGGCGGTCGGCGTTCGGATGCGGCCCGGCTGCGATCACCCGCGCGACCGTGAAGCCGTCCAGCTTCTTCGCCGGCTCGTCGACCCCTTCGACCTCGAGGCCGATGCGGGTCAGCGTCTCGACGATCTCCGTCAGCGACGCCTCGGTGTCGAGGTGATCCTTGAGCCAGGAAAGGGTGAATCTCATGAACGGATACCGGACCGGGTCGAGGCGACTTCACCGCTGCTTAGCGATCAGGTGAACGACGAGCAGACGCTTCGCTTCGGAAGGTAATGAGCGGAGCAAAGCCATGGCTCTTCCGGCCTGCTCGATCAATTCTACGGCCTCGCTTCGCTTGAAGTCTGGGCGTGGGTCGTAATCGGCCCTAATCCGCTCAGCCTGGATGTCGATGAAAATGCGCGCTAGCTGCCTCATCTCGGTCGAGGTGCGAGGATCGTTGAGAGCCCGGTTGAAAACCGCCTTAGCATGGCCGTGATCCACAGAACGGTATAACGGCCTGACGGTGTCCCAGTACCTGTCCGATCTAAATCCCCAGGTAATCGTCTGCCCAACGACCTCGTGCAGCATCACTCGAAACAAGGCGTAGTATGCTGTGCTAACCGCGCGTGTCAGAGACGGTTGACCAGGATGCCTCCCATCGCGCGTTTCAAGTTCGCGCGCAATTACCAGCATTTGATCTGGTTTGACGGTCATTCCTCATCTCCGGCGCCACCGACCGGTTCGTCTGGACGGCTGACTTTGAAGTAAGAGAACCGCCGTTCGCCACTCGCCCGCAATGCATCATCCACCGCCTCGTAGGCGCCCGCGTAGATGTCTGACGGCAGAATGGGACTGCCTGGCCTCAGAACTGCGACAACGAAAAGCGATTCATCACCATCGTGATCCAAGCCCGCGTGAACCTCCGCATGGTCGAAACCAACGGCTCCCAGCGTCTGCGCCAGCACCCGCTGCGCAATGACGTCCGCCTCTTCATCCGTCAGACCCGCGACAAGCGGCATTTCGATCCTCCTCAATACCCCGTCAGCCCACCGGCCAACGTTGGGATGTCGAGCGGCCGGAAGCCATAGTGATTGAGCCAGCGCACATCGGCATCGAAGAAAGGCCGCAGGTCCGGCATGCCGTACTTCAGCATGGCGATCCGATCGATGCCCATCCCCCAGGCAAAACCCTGGTACTCGTCCGGGTCGATGCCGCAATGGCGCAGCACATTGGGATGCACCATGCCGCAGCCCAGGATCTCGAGCCAGTCTTCGCCCTCACCGAAACGGATCTCGTCGCCCTTGCGGGCGCACTGAATGTCCACCTCCATCGAAGGCTCGGTGAACGGGAAGAAGCTGGGGCGGAATCGCATGCGGACCCGCTCCACCTCGAAGAAGGCGCGGCAGAACTCCTCCAGCACCCACTTGAGGTTGGCGAGGTTCGCGCTCCTGTCGATCACCAGCCCCTCGACCTGGTGGAACATGGGCGTATGGGTCTGGTCGCTGTCGCAGCGATAGGTCCGTCCGGGGCAGACGACGCGGATCGGCGGCGTCTGGGCCTGCATGGTCCGGATCTGCACCGGACTCGTGTGGGTGCGCAACAGGCGTCGCTCGCCATCCGGCTTCGGCGCGAAGAAGAACGTGTCGTGCATCTCGCGCGCCGGATGCCCGAGGGGAAAGTTCAGTGCCGTGAAATTATAGAAGTCGGTCTCGATGTCCGGGCCTTCGGCAATCGAGAAGCCCATAGCGGCGAAAATGGCGGTGATCTCGTCGGTGACCTGACTGATCGGGTGGAGGCGGCCCGTCACCACGGGTTCGTCGCGGACCGGCAGCGTGACGTCGAGCGTTTCGGAGGCGAGCCGGGCCGCCATGGCGCCGGCCTGCAACACCGCGCGGCGCGAGGCCAAGGCCTCGCCGACGCGATCCCTCAGCAGGTTGAACGCGACTCCCTTCGCCTTGCGCTCGTCGGGAGCCATCCGGCCGAGCGACGCCAGGAGAGCCGACACGGAACCCTTCCTGCCGAGCGCCGCGATCCGGACGGCCTCGAGTTCCGCCTCGCTTTCAGCGCTATCGATGGAGGCCAAAACCTGGCCCTCCAGTTCGGCCTCTTCACTCATCCCTTTAACCCTTTGCTCGAACGAGGCCGCGGCCTCGCGCGGCCTCTCAGGTGGCGGGGGCGGGAAGCGCGCCCTTGGCCTTCTCGACGATGGCCTTGAAGGCCTCCGGCTCGGTGATCGCCAACTCGGACAGAACCTTGCGGTCCATTTCGATGCCGGCCTTGTTGAGCCCGTCGATGAAGCGGCTATAGGTGAGGCCGAGTTCGCGCACGGCGGCATTGAGGCGCTGTATCCACAGCGCACGAAACGTCCGCTTCTTCACCTTGCGGTCGCGATAGGCATATTGCATCGACTTTTCGACCGCCTGCTTGGCGATTCGAATGGTGTTCTTCCGCCGGCCATAGAAGCCTTTGGCGGCATCGAGTGTCTTCTTATGCTTGGCGTGCGAGGTTACGCCACGTTTGACGCGGGCCATGGATGATCTCTCGGTTCAGGCAATGAAGATGGAAAAGCAGGCGGACATCAGCCGTTCGGCAGAAAGAACTTCTTGATGTTGTCGCCATCGCTCTTGAACAGCACGCTGGTGCCGCGCAGGTTGCGGATCTGCTTGTTCGACCTCTTGATCATCCCGTGCCGCTTGCCGGCCTGCTGGTAGAGCACCTTGCCGGTGCCGGTGATCTTGAAGCGCTTCTTGGCGCCGGATTTGGTTTTCAGTTTGGGCATTTGGCTCTCGAAGGTGAAACACCGCCCGACCCTTTCAGGTCGGCCGGTCCATCCGTAAATGTGGACGAGCAAAAAAACCGCCACGGCAGCCCTTGCAGGCCGGACGGTCGGAGGCGCGTTCTATGGCTCAAATTCGGAGCGCGGGCAAACCATTTCGCATCGCGCCGGGCAACGGCGTTGACGGGGACGCGCTGTCCTGCCTATAAGCACGGCTTCGCGGCGCCCGGCGCCGATCTTTGGATTCGCGGCACCGCCTAAGGGGGTCGCCCTTCCTTCAGGAAGACCACATGGCGAATACTTCATCGGCCAAGAAGGCCGTCCGCAAACTCGCACGCCGCACGCGCGTCAATCGCATGCGCCGCAGCGCGATGCGCACGCAGCTTCGGAAGGCCGAGGAAGCGATCGCAGGCGGCGATGCCGCCACGGCGGCCATGACCCTCAGGGCGACCGAGGCTTTGGTCATGCGTTCTGCCCAGAAGGGCATCATTCACAAGAATACGGCCTCGCGCAAGGTCTCCCGGCTGGCCACCCGGGTGAAAGCGCTGAGCGCCGCCGCTCCCTGAGACGGATTCGGTCAGGTCGACCAGGCCTTAGCTCCGCTCGGGATCGAGATTTTCAGCTATGCGGCCGGCTTAACCGGTCAGATTCCGTTGCGTCGGATCATGGCCTGCGCTCAATGAGCGCGTACGCGGCC
>CAXSEU010000209.1:6277-6613 GCA_964236485.1 uncultured Lichenihabitans sp.
TTGAACGTGCCGTTGGCCGCCGCGTACGCGACCATCAGCGCAGGCCACGCCACTGCCGCGCTACTCGGCCGCCAGCGGCACCGCGCGGGCGGCAAGCGCATGGCAGATGTCATCGACCGTGCGCTCGACCAGGTCGGCGTCGTCGCCCTCGCCCATGACGCGGATCAGCGGTTCGGTCCCCGAGGCGCGGATCACCAGCCGGCCGGCTGCCCCGAGCCGAGCGCGCGCCGCCTCGATCATGGAACTCACATCCTCCTCGGTCAGCATGCGCGCATCAGCGCCGCGCACGTTCTTAAGCAACTGCGGAAGTGGCTCGAACATCCGGCAGACTTCGCC
>CAXSEU010000210.1:0-4271 GCA_964236485.1 uncultured Lichenihabitans sp.
AGCAAGTGGAACTCGACGAATCCAGGGACCTCTTCGAGATGGGTCTCGCGCGAAAGCCATACATGCTCGAAAGACGTCTCCTCACCCCGTATCACCTTGAACCTGTTCATGGCGATGAACATCCTGTTCTCCCTGTGCGGTCTACGGCAATGCTCGAACAAAGTCGACGACCAGCATGCCGCGTGGGCGCCGCCTCGCAGCGCCGAACCGTCGGCACCGGCGTTCCGCGGCCGGAGCACCTTGTAGCGGCTCCGGGGGCGGCCCGGAAGCCACACGGTGCAACGTTCACCCTGCGCTCAGCTTTCCGGCGCAAAATAGACCCGCTGCGCTAACATCTCAAACCCAGCCGACGTATGTGGACCGCCGGTGCCACAAACCCCGGCTAGGGAACATTTTGCGATTGAAGCGAAAGGGATTCGATGGCGAGACTTGGCGCGAGGTGCTAGGGCTCGCGAGGATCGGATTCGCTTCATGCTTTCGGGCGTGCTCGCTTGGCCGTGTCCGGCCAAGGGTTTGCCGCCCGGGGAAAGAGGGCGATGGATATGGAGAAGCCTGCGGTCGTGCTGATCGTCGAGGACGATGCGCTTCTGGCGGAAATGGCCTTGGAGATGATCGAGGAAGCCGGCCTTCCCGCCGTGGCCGTCGATTCCGTCGATGCGGCACTCGAATATCTGCGCGAGAATGCCGACCGTGTGTCGGCGATGTTTTCCGATGTTCGCCTCAAGGGTCCGTTGAACGGCGTGGAACTCGCCGCTTTCGTGGCGGTGCGCTGGCCCGGCATCTCGATCTGCGTCACCTCGGGGGTTGCCCTCGAGCGGCCCTACAGATTGCCGAAGAACGCGCGCTTCATGCCGAAACCCTGGAAGGCCGGCGAGGTCATTTCCTTCGTGGAGCAGGCGGCGCGCCCGCGCTGAGCGGGATGGCTCAAGGCGCCACGAGCTTGTTCAGAACGTCCGCGACCTCGCTCAGCGAGAAGGGCTTTGGCAAAGTGGGCTGGTTCTGCCACTTGTCCGGCAGCCCGCTGGTGCCGTAGCCGCTCGAAAACACGAGCGGCACGCCGCGCTCGGCCAGGATTTCCGCCACCGGGAAGATGGGGTCCCCGGCAAGGTTCACGTCGAGAACCGCCGCGTCGATGTCGGCAGTGCGGGCGAGATCCGTCGCCTGCCGGATGTTGAGGGCGGGACCGACGACCTCGCAGTCGAGGTCGCCCAGGATGTCTTCGAACAACATCGATATCAGGGTTTCGTCCTCAACCACGAGGATGCGTTTACCCTTGAGGCCTGACATCCGCCGAAAATCCTCCGCCTCAGCCTCGCCACGGGCCTGGAGCACGCCAGGCTCTCTTGGAAGCGGAGCTTCCATACAAGCCTGTGAACGCGCTCGCCTTTCAGAGCTGGCGTATGTCCGCGACAGCATGACATACGCTAGCCCACGCCGTCGGCACCTTGCCTTGCCTTGACCTTGGCTTACAAGCGAAATCCGGGTGCCGGATCGGCGACGTCAGTCCCGCGAAGGCCGCCGCGAGCGCCTCCCCGCGTCGGTTCGGAAAGCTTCATCGGTTTTTTTCCGCGCTCGCCATGGTAGCGGCTTGACTGCGGCCTTTGGAACTCCGACTTTGAGTGGCAATACGCCCTCGTAGCCCCCGCTACGGGGCTCTTCGTCGTAAAATCCGGCGAATTGTCACCGAAATCCAGGAGAGAACCATTCGTCGACCCATGAAAGCCGCTCCGGTCCCGCAGAAGGACGGGCCTCGGATCAACCGTGACATCCGCGCGCGCGAGGTTCAGTTGATCGACGCCGAAGGCCATAACCGGGGCGCTACGGAGACTTTGGAGGCCCAGCGCATCGCCGATGAGGCGGGACTGGATCTTGTCGAGATCGTTCCCAATGCCACGCCTCCGGTCTGCAAAATCCTCGATTACGGCAAGTTCCGTTTCACCGAGCAGAAGAAGCAGGCCGAGGCGCGCAAGCGTCAGAAGGTCGTCGAGGTCAAGGAGATCAAGCTTCGTCCCGGCATCGACGAGCATGACTACGACGTTAAGATGAGGGCCGTGCGTCGCTTCTTCGAGGAGGGCGACAAGGTGAAGGTGACCTTGCGCTTTCGTGGCCGCGAGATGGCCCATCAGGACATCGGCTACCGGCTTCTCGACCGGGTCAGGACGGAAACCGGTCTCCTGGCCAAGGTCGAGACGGAACCTTCCATGGAAGGGCGTCAAATGGTCATGGTCCTGGCCCCCAAATAGATCCGGCTTTGGGCTCGCGGTGATACGCACCATGTCGGGCGCAGATATCCGCGGCGTGCGGAACGGTTCGTCCGGCCTCGGCATTGCCTAGGCGAGGAGATGGCGGCATGGCTTATTCGGTTCGCGCAACACTGGTCTTGGCGGCATCTGTCATGGCCATCTTGCCTTCCGGATCTGGGGCGTCGGCCCAGTATCTGCCCTACGACTTGCCGCCCGTGATCCCGAGCGAGCCGATGACCATCTATGATGTGCCTGGCGTCCCTGACGATCGCGGCTGCGTCAAATGGTGTGTTCGGGACGATTCCCCCTGCGATCCCGCGGCCTTCAAGCGGGCGGACAACCGTTGCTCGAACTTCAGGGGGTAAGATGCCATGCGGACGGAAGGGCAGTCGCGCACCCCTTGCCGCTCCGGCGGTTACCCTGTCAGGGAAGGCCCGACCAGCGCCGGGTAGGAGGGGAATCCCGCCAGCCGTGCCTCGATATGGGGAGGCACCGGAGCCTCGACCTCGATGGCGTGGCGTAAGGGATAAAGCGGGACCACGACGCGCCGCGCATGGAGATGCATTGGAAAACCCTGCGGGTTTGGCCGTCCGTAGACGTAGTCCCCGAGCAGTGGCCACCCCATGGCGGCGCAATGGACGCGGAGTTGATGCGTGCGACCCGTCAGCGGCTGGAGTTCGAGCCAGCTGAGGCCATCCTTGCGGCCCAGGACCCGCCATGCCGTTCGGGACGGCATGCCGGCGGGATCGACCTTCATCCACCAGCCTCGCCCGGGCTCGAGCGTGGCAAGGGGCAGGTCGATGAGACCATGGTCCTGATCGGGCAGGCCTTCGGCGACCGCCCAGTACGTCTTGGCAACGCGGCCGCTCTTGAAAAGCGTGCCGAGCTTTTGCAGCGCCCTTCGGTGACGCCCGAGGACGAGGCAGCCGGACGTATCGCGATCGAGCCTGTGCGCCAAGGCTGGAGGGCGCGGCAATCCGAAGCGCAGGCTGTCGAAATGGGCCTCCAGGTAATCGCCCCCCTTGCCTGGGGGACCCTGATGGACGGCGAGGCCCGCCGGCTTATCGAGCACCAGCATCAGGGCATCACGGTAGAGAAGGCGAGGGGATAGGTCTTTCGGCTCCACGCGTGAAGGTCTATCCCCCTTCCGCGCATTCGATCAACCGCCCGCACAGGGGCGCGGCTCGCAGAGGTGACATATGGCGGCGGATGACGATCGCAGCGCGGTCCGAGATGTCAGGAAGCCCGGCTTTTTTCGCCGGCTTTTTGGCGGCACGGCGGAGGCGGTGCCGGCGGCTGCGACCGAAGACTGGGCGCCGCCGGGCCTCGAGCCACCGCGGCAGGATGAACTCGACGAGCGGGACGTGTCGTTCAGCGCGGGCCTCGACAACGTCGCGCTCGATCCCCTCGAACTCATGGCGCTCGATGCGCTGCCGTCCTCGCTCCCGGCCGACGACCCTGTGGACGAGCCCCTGCCGATCGAGACCGAGAGCACACGGGACTGGTGGACGCGTCTGCGCAAGGGTTTGTCGCGCTCGTCATCGTCCATCAAGCAGGGCATCGTCGATGTCTTCCACAAGCGGAAGCTCGACACCGCGACCCTCGAAGACCTGGAGGACGTGCTGATCCGAGCCGATCTTGGGCTCGCCATGGCATCCCGGATCACCGCCGCCGTGGCCGCGTCGCGCTACGAAAAGGGGATCGACGCCGGCAAGGTACAGGCGATCCTGGCGCGCGAAGTCGAGCGGGTGCTGACGCGGGTGGCGATACCGCTTCGCATCGAGCGGGGTCACAGGCCTTTCGTCATCCTCGTCGTCGGTGTGAACGGGTCGGGCAAGACGACGACGATCGCCAAGCTCGCCGCCAAGCTGATCGACGAGGGCAAGAGCGTCACCCTCGGGGCCGGCGACACGTTCCGCGCGGCAGCCATCGAGCAATTGCGGGTTTGGGGCGCTCGCATCGGCGCTCCGGTGATCGCACGTCAGCAAGGCGGCGATGCGGCGGGGCTCGCGTTCGATGCGGTGAAGG
>CAXSEU010000210.1:4338-6000 GCA_964236485.1 uncultured Lichenihabitans sp.
CGCAGGCCAATGGCTCCGATGTGCTCATGATCGATACGGCGGGACGTTTGCAGAACCGGGCCGAACTGATGGACGAACTGGAAAAGGTCATCCGTGTCATTCGCAAGGTCGAGCCGACGGCGCCGCACGCGGTGCTACTCGTTCTCGACGCCACAGTGGGCCAGAATGCCTTGCAGCAGGTTGAAATCTTCTCGCGCGTGTCCGGGGTCACGGGCCTCGTGATGACCAAGCTCGACGGCACGGCGCGCGGCGGTATCCTGGTCGCTGTCGCGGAGAAATACCGCCTCCCGGTCCACTACATCGGCGTCGGCGAGGGTGTCGATGACCTCGAACCCTTCGAGGCTGCGGATTTCGCGCGCGCGATCGCCGGACTGGACGATTGAGGGCAGCCGGCGAGGACGTCGTGAAAAGGCCGGGTTGGGCCGCTACGACTCCAAGCGAACACAACGATTTGCCGCGAAAGGCGATGATGACAGGCCATTCCGATATGACCCCCCCGGAGCAGACACGCATGCCGCGTCGACCGGGCAAGAAAGCGACCGATCCAGGGCTCAAGCTTCTGCTTGAAATGGGCCCACTCGCCTGCTTCTTCCTCGCCTCGTACAAGTACAACCTTCATGTCGCCACCGGCGTGCTGATGGTGGGCGTCGTTGCGGCGCTGGCGGCCTCCTATGCGCTGACTCGCCGGCTGCCCGTCATGCCGCTCGTGACGGCGGTGGCCGTACTGGTGTTCGGCGCCTTGACGTTCTATTTCGACAATCCCGTCTTCATCAAGATGAAGCCAACCATCGTCAATTGCATGTTCGGGGGCGCACTGCTCGGCGGTCTGGCTTTCGGACGGCCGCTGTTGCCCATCGTCCTCGACAGCACCTTGCACCTCGACGAGACCGGCTGGCGCAAGCTCACCTTCCGCTGGGGCCTGTTCTTCTTCTTCTTGGCGGCTCTGAACGAGATCGTCTGGCGCACCCAGACGGACATCTTCTGGGCCGGTTTCAAGGTGTTCGGCACGATGCCGATCACGGTCGTCTTCGCCTTGTCGCAGATCCCGCTGATCCTGCGACACGAGGCCAAGCCAAGCACTGGCGTGGAAGAACATTTCTGACGCTGTGAACGTCCTCGCTTTTTGAGCTGGCATATGTCTCGGCAACGGCATGACATACGCCCCGCAGGCTGCCGCCGCTTTACTGGCTCAAGTCCGGCTCGGCGGCTTTGACGCCACTTGTGCCACTCCCGCTTCCCGTCACCGGCGTTCCTTGCACCACGTTGCCATTGCCATTGACGTTCCCCGCTTCGACCGGGCTGCGACCCACACCCGTGGAGGCGCCCGATTCCGGGGTGACGATGGGGTTCGCGGTCGTGGACCCGGCGGCGGCGGCGCTTTGCGCCGCCGCCGCCCCCGCGGTCAGCCCAAGCGCCGCTGCGCCCAGGGCCACAGCCAAGATGACGCTGCCGGTGCGCCGTGCTCTCATCGCCCTAGCCATGTCTTACTCCAAGCAACCTTCTCGGAGGTGAAACGCTCAGCTTCGCTCAGGGTTGCCGGAAACGAATGTCGACCTCAATCGCCTGTCGGCCCCTGCGAGCGCGCGGAGTCGGGATCGAAGGAAGGACGCAAATCAGACAGGGAGATGCCGGGCGGTGCCACGGCCGCCCGCGTCCTCGCGA
>CAXSEU010000210.1:6010-6572 GCA_964236485.1 uncultured Lichenihabitans sp.
CTTCGATCTTGCCCGCCTGCTCGACCGAATCGAGACGCTGCTCAAGCTGCGCCGCACGGCCGCCCGCGTCCTCGCGACATCCGTCGAGTGTGTCGTCAACAGGCCGGTTGCGATCACCAGGGGCCCAAATACCAGGGCGGTCATGAAAGCGATGCTGATGAGCGGCTTGCCCGGCATGCGAGATATCTGCTCCCTGGCGAGCGTGGTTTTAGCGGGTTCCTGGAGGACACTGCTCGGCATCCCATCCCCCGAAGCCCACGAAGACGTAAGCCAAGGGGCTTAAGGAAGAGACATCTCGGCCGCCACTTTGCCTCTTGCGCGGCCGCAGTGTGGTACACCCGCGCCCCAAGGCTGCCGGCCATGCGCCAGTGGCGCCCTTGCTCAGTTATCGAGAAAGCTTCGCAGCTTGCGGCTGCGGCTCGGATGTTTCAGCTTGCGAAGCGCCTTGGCTTCGATCTGCCGGATACGCTCGCGCGTCACCGAAAACTGCTGGCCAACCTCTTCCAACGTGTGGTCGGTGTTCATGCCGATGCCGAAGCGCATGCGCAGCACGCGCTCCTCG
>CAXSEU010000211.1:0-718 GCA_964236485.1 uncultured Lichenihabitans sp.
CAAGAGGTCGGCCGCGACGCCGAGCGCCGGATTGGCGGTGATGCCCGAGTAGCCGTCGGAGCCGCCGCATTGCAGCGCCAGCATCAGTTCGGACGCGGACGTGGTCTCCCGCCGTGCCGCGTTGGCGGCGGGCATCATCTCCCGCAACCGCTCGACCCCGGCTTCGACCGACTTGCGCGTGCCACCCGTCTCCTGGATGGTCATGGTGCTGAAGTGATCGCTTTCTGTGAGGCCATATTCGGACTTCATGCGGCCGATCTGGAACACTTCGCAGCCAAGGCCCACCACCAGAACGCCGGCGATATTGGGGTTCGTGGCATAGCCCCATTGCGTGCGCTTGAGCGCCTCGAACCCCTCGCCCTTGTCGGCCATGCCGCAGCCGGTGCCGTGCACGAGCGCGATGACCCCATCGATGTTGGGGTATTCCGCAAGGATTCCGGACCGCTCCACCGCCTTGGCCATGAACCGCGCCACGGAGGCCGAGCAATTGACGCTCGTCAGAATGGCGAGGTAGTTGCGGGTCCCCGCCTTGCCGCTCGGGCGGCGGAACCCCCGGAAGGTCGCCTGCTGCTCCGGCGGCAGCACCGGCTCGGCCTTGACGCCCTGCGCGAAGACGGCGATGCGAACCTCCTTGCCGAGGCCGTTGGGCAGCGCGATCGTGCCGCGCAGCTGCTCGTCGGCGTGACGAACGTTGAGGCCGGTGCGGACGTGGACCTCG
>CAXSEU010000211.1:728-6548 GCA_964236485.1 uncultured Lichenihabitans sp.
CCTGCGCGAACTGATAGTCGCGGTCGAACTCCGCTCCCATGGCAAGGTTGTGCTCGTGCACCCAGTCGCCCGGGGCGATGGCCGAGGTCGCGAAGCCGATGATCTGGCCGAACTTCAGCACGGGCTCGCCGAGGCCGATCGCGGCGACCGCCATCTTGTGGCCCTTCGGCACCCGGGACCTCGGCTCGACGGCGGCCGTGGTGGGCTTGCCGGCCTCGAGGATATCCACAGCGACGACGACATTGTCCTGCGGTTGGAGGCGAAGGGTCCTTGAGGGCGGCGGGACCGCAATGGTCATGACGTCTTTCCCTGGTTGACGACAACGGCCGAGCGACCCGGTCCACGGTCACGGCCGATCACCGCACGCGAAAAGATGATGCCGGAACTCGCGCCCACTCTTCGGCATCGACATTCGTACATGCTCCCGTGGAACGCCATAGGCAATCTCGACCCCGCACGCCGATCCGCCGGGGCCTCGGTTCATTGCAGAAACAGCCGGCCCCAATCGAGGCCGGCGGCCCGTGCGCCGTATAGATAAACCGAGTAGAGCCCCGTGCCCCACAAAGGCTCGACGTTGGTCGCGACATAGAGGCTGGGAACGATCAGGTTGGCGACGGCCAGACGCGTGCGCCATCGCCCCGGCAAGCCCGGGAGGCGCAAGGACACGGCGGCGAGGAAAGCCAGCGAGCCGAACTGGACCAGCCTCGACGTGTCGGTGCCGATCACGGCGAGGATCAGCGACGGGAATACGGCAATCGCCAGGCGCCGGCAGTGGCGATGCGTCAAGGCGGTCAGGACCACCGCCCAATAGAGCTTGTAGGCGAGAAACACGCCAAGCATCGCCCGGACAGGGTAGGTCAGCAGGAGGCCCACCGAAGTGTCGGCCGCATCGGCGCTCGGCTTGCCGGCCTTGAGCAGGGCACCCATCAAATCCCCACGCCACGTCAGCAGATAGGAGGCCACGTAGGCCAGATAGAGCGCCCCGAGGATCGAGAGCCACGCGCCGCGCTCCTCGTCATCGCAGGAGAGAACGACCGCCAGCGCCACGAACGGGGTCGCGGTCTCGTGCGTGGCGACCATCAGCGTCGCGACGACGATCTTTTCGACCTGGCCGAGCGCGAAGCGAAGGGCGTAGAGCCCCAGCAGGAAGACGAAGACTTCGTTGTAGCCCGGCCCGATCAGCGAGTAGGCGAATATCGACGATGAGAGGACCGAGACTCTCTCGAGCGCCTTCAGCCCTCGGTCCTCGAGATAACGCCAGGCGAGCGCAAAGGCGGCGAACAGCACCGCGTACCAGACGTAGATGTAGCCGTTCTTGTCGAAGCCGAGAACGTTGGCCAGGACCGGGAGCCCGATCCGGCGACTGGTGGACCCGTAGGGATCGGCATCCCAGTAGTTCGACGCCATGGCCTCGTAAAGCGTGCCGTTCGAGGCGAGTTTGCTGGCCCCGACGAGGGCGCAGAACAGAAGGAACCAGGGGAGGGCCGATCGCGCCGCCCCGGCAATCCTTCCCCGGGCCTGGGACGGCAGAGCGTGAAGCTTGCAGCCGGCCGCCACGATGCAGGCCAGCATGTAGGCATGCGGGTAATAATGCTTGAACACCAAGGCCCGGTGCCCGACCACCGCATTGACGTTGCAGGCGAGCAGAAGGAAACCGCCCAGCACCAGAGCCACCGCCGGTGCGGGCTCGCGGAAGCAACCGGCCGAGCCGATCAGCCCAACCTTGCGCCCGACGGCGGACCTGGCGACGGGTGGCGACAGGGTTGCGGTGCCGGGCGGCGTTCGGTCCATGATCCCCCTCTCGGCCCGTGACCGGCATCAACCTGAACGGAGTCGGATGTACATCGAGGCGGGCGCGCCTCGCGGACCCGTCGAAGGGCCTGCGATTTCCTGCCGTCCCACCTTGCCGCTGCCCGACGAAAAGGCATAGTGCAGGCCGTCTTCGCAAGCCCCCTGGTCCACCATGGCACACCTGACGCTCAACGCTTCGACCACGCTGCCGGCCGACGGATGTGCCGGCGCGCTCGCGGGACGTGTCTGGCGTCCGGATCTCGGCGGGCCGGCCGTGGCGGCGATCCGTCCCGAGGGGGTGTTCGACATCACGCCCGCCTTCCCGACGGTGGGGGACCTCTGCGAACACGCAGCCCCGGCCAAGGGCCTTCGTGCCGCTGAAGGCGAGAGGATCGGATCCCTCGAGGACATTCTCGCCAATACGCCGGATGCGGCGCGCGATGCCGCAAAGCCCTGGCTGCTGGCGCCGATCGATCTGCAAGCCATCAAGGCGGCCGGCGTCACCTTCGCGATCTCCATGCTGGAGCGGGTCATCGAGGAGCGGGCGCGCGGCGACGTCAAGGCGGCGGCCGCGATCCGCACGGAGATCACGCGCCTCGTCGGCGAGGACTTTTCCAAGCTGCGGCCCGGCTCGCCCGAGGCCATGCATCTCAAGTCCGTGCTGGTAGCGCAGAACGCCTGGTCGCAATATCTCGAGGTGGGCATCGGCCCGGACGCCGAAATCTTCACCAAGGCGCCCTCCATGGCAGCGGTAGGAACCGGGATGGACGCCGGCCTTCACCCGAAAAGTTCGTGGAACAACCCCGAGCCCGAAGCCGTGGTCGTGGTGGCGTCCGACGGCCGTATCGTCGGCGCCACGCTCGGCAACGACGTCAACCTGCGGGATTTCGAGGGCCGCTCGGCGCTGCTGCTCAGCAAGGCCAAGGACAACAACGCCAGTTGCGCGCTCGGCCCCTTCCTCCGTTTCTTCGATGCGAGCTTCACGCTCGATCACGTCCGCGCCATGGAGCTGCGGCTCTCGGTCGAGGGGCCGGAAGGCTACAGGCTCGAGGGCGCGAGCTCGATGTCGAAGATCAGCCGCGACCCCGCCGACCTCGTGGCCGAGATGATCAACCCGAACCATCAATATCCCGACGGCGCCGTGCTGTTCCTCGGCACCCTGTTCGCGCCGGTCGACGACCGCGACGCGCCGGGTCAGGGGTTCACCCACAAGGTCGGGGACATCGTCACGGTGTCGGCCCCCGAACTCGGGGCACTGGCCAATCGCATGCGCCATTGCGGCGACTGTGCCCCCTGGACCTTCGGGGTCGGCCACCTGATGCGCCACCTCGCGGGCCGGGGGCTGCTCTGAGGTGAGCGCGACCTATACTTCGGCAAAAGCAGGCGGTACGCTACCTCATAAGCAAGACCCGAGGCCGCATGGAAACGCCTGACCCCGTCGTGCTGGTCGACGGCATGGAAGCGCTGGTCGATCTCATCCCGCGCGACGCCTCGACCTTCGAGGCGGTGCTCGGCGGCTCGCCGTTCAACACCGCCGTGGGGCTCGGGCGGCTCGGCGTCGGGACCGCCTATGCGGGCCGGCTGTCCAACGACAGCATGGGCGAGGCCTTCCGGGCACGGCTCGACGAGACCGGGATCGACACGAGCCTCGTCCAGCGCAGCACCGCACCCTCGCCGCTGGCCTTCGTGACGCGCGGCACGGCCGCGACGGGCGCCCGCTACAGCTTCTACCTCAAGGCCACGGCCTACGACGGCCCCTCGTGCCTTCCGTCGGACTGGCCGGAGCGCGCGGCGCATCTGCATATCGGCTCCTTCTCGGCAGTCGATGGCGCGCTCGGCGCAGCGGCCCTGGAGGCCCTTGGCGCGGCCGGCACGCGCGCCACGACGAGCTTCGACCCCAACATCCGCCCCTTCGTGGTGCCGCCGCGCGAGGAGACGGTGCGGCTCGTCGAGGCCCGCGTCCGCCTCTCCAGCGTCGTCAAGGCGAGCGAGGAGGACCTCGAGTGGCTCTACCCAGGTACGGCGACCGCGCAGGCGGCCGCACGCTGGATGACCATGGGGCCGCGCCTTCTCGTCGTGACGCGGGGCGGCGGCGGCGCCGAGGCCTATTTCAACGGCGAGCGGCTGACCCAGCCCGCGCCCAGGATCGACGTGGTCGACACCGTCGGGGCCGGCGACAGCTTCATGGCCGCGCTCCTGGCCGCCATGGCCGAGTCTGGCGCGCTCGGCACCGGCGGGGCCGGGGCGGCGAGCGAGCATGAGGTCGCCCGCTGGCTGATGTTCGCGGTCGCGGCCTCGGCCATCACCTGCACCCGCCAGGGCGCCGACCCGCCGACCCGCGTCGAAGTCGACAAGGTTTTGGGACAAAGCCATTAGAGCTCCATCGAAGAGACGAGGTAACCTCCGTGATCGACAGCGCCTCCCTCCGCACGCTTCCCGAGGCCATTGCCCGTCCGGCCTACGATCGGTCGAAGGTGACGGCCGGCATCGCGCATCTCAGCGTCGGCAATTTCCACCGCGCCCATCAGGCGGCCTATACCGACGACGTGCTGGCGCTGCCGGGCCAGGAGGGTTGGGGCATCCTCGGCATCGGCCTCATCGACAGCGAGGCCGAACGCGCCAAGGCGGCGGCGCTGCAGGACCAGAAGGGCCTCTACTCGCTCACCATCTATCCGCCCGAAGGCGCGTCGCACACCCGGGTGGTCGGCGCCATGGTCGACTACCTCCATGCTCCGGCCGACATCGAAGCCGTCCTGAACCGCCTCGCCGATCCGGCGATCCGCATCGTCACCATGACCATCACCGAAGGCGGCTACAATATCGACGAAGCGGGCCGCTTCAGGCTCGACGACCCGGCGGTCGCGGCCGACCTCGCGGCCGCCGCGCCCAAGACCACCTTCGGCATCCTCACCGAGGCGCTGCGGCGTCGGCGCGAGGCGGGCGCCGGGCCGTTCAGCGTCTTTTCCTGCGACAACCTGCGCCATAACGGCGCCGTTGCCCGCAACGCCGTGACGAGTTTCGCCCGCGCCAAGGATCCCGCGCTGGCCGAGTGGATCGAGGTCAACGTCAGCTTCCCGTCCTCGATGGTGGACCGGATCACCCCGGCCGTGGGCCCGGCCGACGTCGCCCGGCTCAACGCCCAGAACGGCATCGATGACGCCGCCCCGGTCTTCGCCGAAGACTTCATCCAATGGGTGGTGGAGGACAACTTCTGTGCCGGCCGCCCGGCTTGGGAGAAAGTCGGCGTGCAGTTCACCGACGACGTCAATGCGTTCGAGCAGGTCAAGCTCCGGATGCTGAACGCCTCGCATCTGGCGCTGGCCTACCCGGGCACGCTGATGGGCTACCGGCTGGTCCACATCGCCATGCGGGACCCCGAGGTGCGCGCCCTCCTCGAACAGTTCATGGCGCGCGACGCCGCCCCACTGCTGCAGGCCCCGGCCGGCATGGAGACCGGCCCCTATGCGCAAAAGCTGATCGAGCGCTTCTCGAACCCCGCCATCGGCGACCAGATGCTGCGGCTCTGCTCGGACGGCGCCGCCAAGATGCCGGTCTATCTGCAGGACAATACCGTGGGCACGCTGAAGCGCGGATCCGAACACCGCCGCATCGCCTTCGTGCTTGCCGCCTATGCCAATTACATCGCCGGGGTGGACGACAAGGGCGAGCAGTTCCAGCTCCAGGAGCCTCACCTCCTCGACGAGGACAAAAAACTTGCCGCCGCCCCCGACCCGAAGGCGGCACTCGGCATGAGCATGTGGACCGGATGGGGCCTCGCGGATCACATGAAATTCGCCGATGACTTCGCACGCTACCGGAAAGCCATGAAGGCCGAGGGCGTCGCCAAGGTGCTCAAGACGGTTTTAAGGGAGGTGGGGACGAGATGAGGGGTGATCAGGGCAGTCGGGTGACGGCATTTCGACCCTCATGCTGAGCCGAATGCGGCAGCATTCGTGTCGAAGCATCGGGGGTGGCCCCCGTTCTTCGAGACGGCGCTTGCAGCGCCTCCTCAGAATGAGGGGCTTTATC
>CAXSEU010000212.1:0-6531 GCA_964236485.1 uncultured Lichenihabitans sp.
TCGCAGCGTCGTGCTGAAGCCGCCGCTGCCGACGACGACGATGCGTTCCAGCCCCAGCCACCCCGCCATGAGGTGGAGTTCAGGGAGAAGCGCCTCCGCCACCTCGCCGGGACGGCAATCGGGCTCGACCTCTGCGCCAAGAACCATCAGGCCTCCGGCCGCCCGGTCGGCCTTGAGGTCGAGCCGTGCGACCAGCCGATCCTTGTAGAGGAACGGCAAGACGTAATAGCCGTGTTCGCGCCGGTGGGCGGGCGTGTAGATTTCGAGGCGATAGCGAAAGCCGAACAGCCGCTCCGTGCGGCCTCGCTCCCAGAGAAGGGGATCGAAGGGCGAAAGCAGGCGCCGGGCCGGTAGGCGCGGCGGCAGGACGGCGTTGCCCCACAGATAGGCGGCGGAGGCCCAGCGCTCGACGGCGGCCCGCCTCATCTCGCCGCTTTCGACGAGTTCGGCGATCCGGTCCCGCGCGGTTGGGGGAGAGAGGCGAAAATAGGCCGCGATGTCGCTCGGCGTGGCGATTCCGAGTGCGCGGGCCGCAATGCGCACGAGGGCGCGTTGCGCATCGGCGGGCGCCGGTGTCGGCTGGGCCAGAACATCGGCCGGGAGAAACCGCTCGGGCAGGTCATAGACGCGCTCGAAGGCGCCGCGGCGGGTACGAATCCCGACCCGGCCGCTCCAGAACAGATATTCGAGCGCGATCTTGCCGTCGCTCCAGCCCCACCAGCCGCCCCTGGCCTTGCCGGCGCCTTGCAGATCGGCCGCCGACAGGGCGCCGCGATCGACGATCTCGGCGAGGGTTTCGGCCACGCGATGTGGCTGCTGCTCCGCAAAGCGGGCCAGGTTGGCCCAGGTGCCGGACCCTCGTGCTGCCGCCGCCATGCGCCAGCGCAGCAGAGGCTGAAGCGACACCGGCAGCAGCGAGGCTTCGTGCCCCCAATATTCGAACAGCTTCGGCCGGCGCGACCAGGCGGCCCGATCGAGATGTGTCCGATCGTAGGCGCCGAGGCGGGAGAAGGCCGGCATGTAGTGGGCCCGCACCAGCACGTTGACGCTGTCGATCTGGAAAAGGCCAAGGCGGTCCGCCAAGCCGAGGAGCTGGCTCGAGCCCGGGCGCCGAGGCCGCGCCCTGTGCAGGCCCTGCGCCGCCAGCGCGATGCGCCGCGCCTCGCGCCGGCTGAGCTGGTCTTCGGCCAATCGACTACTCCGCAAGCGTTGTCAGCCGACGGGCGGCGCCAGCGCCCGCATCGGCGAGCTGTCCTCTTCGACGAAGATGTGGCGTCCGATCGTCAGCGACGAAGGATCGTCGAGGCTGCCGAGGGACACGGAAAGGTGGCCGCCGTCACTTGGCTCCCAGAAGAGTTGCGAACCGCATTTCCCGCAAAAGCCGCGCCGCGCGATAGGTGAGGAGCGATACCAGCGGAGCTTGCTCCCCCGGATCGCGATGTCCTGCGGGGCACAGGCCGTATAAGCCCCGACGCTGGTCGAAGCGCGGCGGCACATGACGCAATGGCATACCGACACGTCCCGTAGCGGTCCGTTCACGGTGAACCGCACGTCGCCGCAAAGGCAGGAGCCCGTCGCGGCGGGTTTTGTCGAAGACTTCATCATCGGCCGCCAGCCCCCCCTTGAATCGATGGAAACATAACTACATATCTAGTCATACCGTTATTACCGACGAGGAGCAACCTCATGTTCCGCCTTTTCCGTCACTGCCTCGCCAACGCATTGATCGCCCGCCGTCGTCGCGAGGCCCTGGAGACGTTTTCCCGGTTACGCGATGCGCAATTGCGCGACATCGGTCTCGAGCGCTTCATGATCGAGCAGCACGTCCGTGAACGCCTGCCGTGGCAGCCCTTGGAAGACCGGCCCCATCCGGCGTTTCAGCCATCGATGCAAGGCTGCGGCTGATGCCCCAGGGTCCCGCGCTGGCCTTTGCGGACGCGGCCCGGTGCCTCGCCGAGCTCGGCCATCCTCACCGGTTGCAGGTGTTCCAGATGCTGGTCAAAGCTGGTGAGGCCGGCATGACGATCGGCGATATCGAGCGCGAACTGAAGATTCCGCGCTCGACACTGGCGCATCACCTGGCTCAGCTCGTCGGCTCCGGCCTTGTTTCCCAAACCCGTGAAGGACGGGCTCAGCGATGCCGGGTGGTGCCGGATCGGACGCGGGCGTTGCTGCAGGTGCTTGGAGAGTGCTGCGAGGGCCTCCCGGACCTGCCGCAAGACCGCTATTGGCGGGCGTAACGGGCGCACCGCCCATGAGGTCAGGGTTGGACGGCGGGTTCGGCCTCGTCCTTGACCTTCGGCGACCGAAGGTCCTCATGCGTATCCTTGATGGCTTCGAGAACGGCCTGTGGGTCGGCGGGCGCCGCCATAGCCACCGCCTCGTGATCGATGCGGTTGAGGATATCGGGACTATCGCGTCTCAGTTCTTCGATGAGTTCGATGATCTTGGCGGTTTTCTGCTCGCTGACGATCGCCAGCTCCAGGGTCAACTGTTCCCGATGGCTGGCCAGTTGATCCTCGCGCCGCTGGGTCGCGAGGATCAGCACCGTCATGTATAGCGCCGCCAGACCGGTGGCGCCTTGCATCCAATAGAACGGCGGCTCGTCTACGGGCTGGTATCCCGCCGTCTTGAGAATGAGGTTTAAGCCCATCCAGCCGACGACGATGACCGTCAGCAGGCCGATGGATGATGGGCGGCCCGCGCGTGCCGTGATGGCTTCGATGATCTTCTGTAAGGGAGTGGCCTGCCTGTCGTGCTGATCGTGGAGCCGCGCGATCGCCTGGACCGTCTCGTAGATGTGCGCTGGCAGGATCGGCATGCGGTCGACGTCAGGCATCGGTCTGTCCCATCACTCCGCGTGGCCACGCCCGGTCGACCACGCCGCTGGAGCGAGAACGCGTCGCATCGCGCCGTCGCCGAGGTTCATTGCTGAGGCTGAACCGTCCCGGGCTGCTGCGGGTGAACGCCGAGCTTGTTCTTGAGACGGGAGACGCATCCGATCTTGTAGCAGCCGATGAGGGCCGCGGCACCGATCCCGATCGCGACTTTGGTCGCCGTGGACATTCCCTGGGGCTGGGCCTGATCGTTCTCCGCTGCGGGCGCCGGCCTACCGGCCCCACCAAGCGTCACCGTCAGACGCTGGGCATCTTGGGGTCCGCCCCCGGACGGGATCGAGTCGACGGAAATCTGCTGACCGGGCTGAACCGAGCCGACGTAGGCAGCGAAAGCCGCGACACTCGGGAACACCTGCCCATCCACGGCAATGATCTCGTCACCCGGCTTGATGCCGGCCTGCTCGCCGGGTGAACTGCGGCGCACCCCGTTCACCCGCAGCAGATCGAAGGTCATCCCGCTGTCGGTGATCTGCTGTGCTCGGCCCACGTCGATGCCGAGCACGCCTCCGTTCCGCGGCAATTCCGAAGCCTGCGAGCCCGAAAGCAGCCGGTACCCCATCTGATTTTCCGCGAACGCGGGGGCGGGTACGCACTGAAGACCGAGGAAAGACGCCGCGATGAGGGCCGCTACCGTGCGGTTGACCATGATTCACCTGTGATGCGAGATTGGATGCCGCGCGGAAGAGGGTCCGCCGAGGTCGAAACCCGGGCGGCCTCCGCTTCGAAGTCAGACCGACATCGTACCCTCGTCGGGCAACCGGCCGTTCGGCGTCATGCCGTCGACGGCCGCCGGCAGATGCTGGCTTAGCTGGGAGAGGAAGTCATTGGGCTGCATGCCGGCCTGATTGGCCATCGACTGAACCTGACTCTCACCGAACACGTTCTGCAGTTGCTGCGGGGATACCGGCTGGTTCTGGCCGTTGCCGACCCAGGACTGCGCCACATGGCCGAGACCGGCATTTTGGAATTGCGCCATCAAGCCACCGAGGCCGCCGCCGAGATTGCCGAGTCCGCCGCCGGCGCCCTGGCCGGCCATGCCGCCGCCCTGTCCACCCCCGAGCAGACTTCCGAGGATATTGCCCATTGGGGAACCGGCCGCGTTGCCGCCGCCCATCAGACCGCCGATAACCGAATCAAGAAGACCCATGACCAAACTCCTCTATGTTGATCGTATTCCCACCCAACGCGCCCCGACCTATACAGGTGCCGGGAATTTGCGCCTGCGTGGCACGCGACCGCTCAACGGCCACGTTGGCCGCGCGAATGCGAAGAAAAGCCGACGTATAAGATGCAAGAGCACGTTAGCCGGCGATGGGTGCGCATCCTCCATGCCGCCGGCAAGCGGGTGGAAGAGCCTTGCAACACCACATTCACTCCGTAAGGAGCCGGACTGCTTCCCCTTCGCCCGGGCCAAGAGCCGGACGAAGCAGGTCCTCCCTGAGAGGTCTATGCCGAAATAGAACTCGGCCCGCGGTTCAAAGGTTCCTTGCTCAACCGATCGGGCGAAATCCATCCCGGCAATAAGGCAGCGTCGAATTCATCCCCGCGAGGCGATTGCGGATATGGCCCGTATCTTGGCCTGCACAGGGCGTTCTTTGGCCCAGGTCCGTCACGTCTGCGCCCCGCCACGCGGTCGACATCCACACGCGACCTGCAAGACCAAACGTTCCGCTCGGTCGTGGCTTACTCGGCGTCCGCCGCGGCGGCCTTGGGCTTCAGAACCATGCGGCCCCGGTACATGCCGGTCTTGAGGTCGACGTGGTGAGGCCGGCGCAGTTCGCCCGAATCCTTGTCTTCCACATAGGTGGGCTGTGCCAGCGCATCCGCCGAACGCCGGAAGCCGCGCTTCATCGGCGATGTTTTCCGTTTCGGAACGGCCATCGGGTGTCTCCAAAGAAATGCGGGCCGTCCCGCGACGCGGGGCAGCCGATGGGGCGGTCACTAGCGCGGAACGGCCACGATTTCCAGCCCAATCGCACGTGACCGGAAACATTCACCTGCGCCCCAGGTCGCGCCGCTGTGCCACGGCCGGGTTCCTGTTGCGGTGCCGCAACGAGTCCCCTATCTCAGGCGGGAGTTTGCACGATGACGAGGACTTCCATGGCCGAAGCGCACCGGCGCGCGGCGACGATCCGGCACCCGAGGCCGCTGTCGCCGCATCTGCGGATCTACCGGCCGCTGCTCACCATGATGATGTCGATCGCGCATCGCATCACCGGGATCGCTCTCTATGGGGGAACGCTGCTGCTCGCCTGGTTCCTGATCGCGGCCGCATCCGGCCCCCGGGCTTTTTCCATCGTGTCGGACGTTGTCGGCTCCCCGCTCGGTCTCGTCGTTCTGTTCGCCTTCACCTGGGCGCTCTTCCATCACCTGCTCGGCGGGGTTCGGCACTTCGTGTGGGACGTGGGCTATGGCATGGACCATCCCGGGCGCGAATACCTGGCGCAAGCCACACTCGTCGGCGGCATCGGGCTGACGGCGGTGGTTTGGATCCTGGCTTTCGTGCTGCGCTGAGGACGAAGACATGAGCGACGATCCCCGGACGGCGCATGATGCCATGAAGCGGGTCCGTTATCTGGGCTCCGCCCGCTCCGGCACCACCGCGGCCTGGCATATGCGCCTGACCTCGCTCGCCCTGGTGCCGTTGACGGTCGGCTTCGTCTGGCTGGTCCTCACCCTGGCCGGGCGGCCCTACGTCGACGTCTATGGCACGCTGTCGCATCCCCTCGCGGCGGTCCTCATGCTGCTGTTCATCCTGGCGGGGCTCTACCACATGCAGCTCGGCATGCGGACCATCATCGAAGACTATGTCCACGGCGACCATGCCCGGGATGCAGCCCTTGCAGCGAACCTGTTCTTCGTGATCGCGGTCGGCGTGGCTTGCGTCTATGCGGTCTTGCGGCTGAGCTTCGTGTGAACGGATGCGCCACCGCAGCCCGACGGGTCGCGGATTAGGAGACGAGCGAATGGCTCTCGGCAACGGCAGAACGGCGAACGGCGGTGGCCAAGGCAAAGCCGAGCCGGCCTACCCGATAACCGACCACACCTTCGACGTCATCGTCGTGGGCGCCGGCGGCGCGGGGCTGCGGGCCACGGTGGGCTGTGCCCGCGCCGGGCTGCGCACCGCCTGCATCACCAAGGTGTTCCCCACCCGCTCGCACACCGTGGCGGCGCAGGGCGGCATCTCGGCCTCGCTCGGCAACATGGGGCCGGACGACTGGCGCTGGCACATGTACGACACCGTCAAGGGATCGGACTGGCTCGGCGACCAGGACGCCATCGAGTATCTTTGCCGCAACGCGCCCGAAGCCGTCTACGAGCTCGAACATTGGGGAGTGCCCTTCTCGCGCACCGAGGATGGCAGGATCTACCAGCGGCCGTTCGGCGGCATGACGACCGACTATGGCAAAGGCACGGCCCAGCGCACCTGCGCGGCGGCCGACCGCACCGGCCACGCCATCCTGCACACGCTCTATGGCCAGGCGCTGCGGGCAAGGACCGAGTTCTTCATCGAGTATTTCGCGCTCGACGTCATCATGGAAGAGGGGCGTTGCCGCGGCGTCGTCGCCTTGAAGCTCGACGATGGCACCATCCATCGGTTCCGATCGAACCTCACCATCCTGGCGACGGGGGG
>CAXSEU010000213.1:0-288 GCA_964236485.1 uncultured Lichenihabitans sp.
TCAACTGCCGGAGCCTGTCGGCGCGGACGTCCGGCCTGCGGGGTCTGCACCGCACGCAGGAGGTTACGGTCGGGCGTCCCCACGATGCGGCCTCCCTCGCCGATCTGCTTGACGGTATCGAAGACATGGCAGCCGGGCACCGCCGCGCCATGGACCCGCGCTCCATTCATGGCACGGCCGATCAGGGTCGGGGAGGGGAACGGCCGCGCGCCGTCGTGGATCAACACATAATCGGAAGCCCCGCCGACCCGCTCGGCGAGGCTTTCCAGCCCTGCTTGCACGCTTTCC
>CAXSEU010000213.1:298-3846 GCA_964236485.1 uncultured Lichenihabitans sp.
GCCGCGTCGTGCCGCCGAGTGCCGGAGCCCGGAGGCGGCCGTCGCCCGTGCCGCTCAAGGATGCCGTCGCAACATCATAGAGCCTTCGATCATCCGCATGGATGACCGGGACGACCGAGGCTATGTCGTCGCGATCGAGGAAGGCTCGAAGCGTCCACGCGATGAGCGGCTGTCCGGCCAAGGATCGGAACTGCTTCGGCAAGCCCCCACCGGCGCGCGAGCCACGTCCGGCGGCCACGACAAGCACGTGGTAAGATTCAGGCATCGACTATGCGGCTCCTCCCAAATCCCTCTTTCCCGTGTTTTTCATGCCGCGTCAAACCGGAGGCGCGACCGGTTGAGCCGCAACGATTATGTTGCGGTGCGGTAACGAATGGTTAGAATAACGGCAAGGTGATGCCTGCCTAACAATTGGCCATTCAGCGGCCGCGCCCGGCGAGGCCGCGTTACTGGCCCGGCGCCGGCGATCACCGCGGTCCGCGGGAGCATCATTGCTGAGCCATATCCTGCCATCGACATCCCTTGCGCCAGATGCGGCGAAAGCACCCGACGATGGGGCGCCGCTGCGGATTGGCGCGCTGAGCCTCGCCGGGCGCGCCTTTCTGGCTCCCATGGCGGGCATTACGGATCTTGCCATGAGGAGGATCGCGTGGAGGTTCGGCGCAGCGCTGACCGTCACCGAAATGGTCGCCGCCGAACACCTGATCAAGGGCGATCGCTCGTGCCTACGCCGGGTCGCACGCCAGGGCGACCAGCCCCATGTGGTACAGATCGCCGGATGTACGCCGAGCGCCTTGGCCGAAGCGGCGCGCTTCGCCGAGGCCACGGGGGCCGCCGTCATCGACATTAACATGGGGTGCCCGGCCAAGCGTGTGACGGGAGGCTTCGCGGGATCGGCCTTGATGCGGGACCTCGCCGAGGCGGCGCGGCTCGTCGCCGCGACGGTGGCGGCGGTGTCGGTTCCCGTGACGGTGAAGATGCGCCTCGGATGGGATGACGAGAGCCGCAACGCCGCCGAGTTGGCCCGCCTCGCCGAGGCTGAGGGCGCAAGCCTCGTGACCGTGCATGGACGCACGCGCAGCCAGTTCTACAAGGGCAGGGCGGATTGGTCCGCGGTGGCGGACGTCAAACGGGCGGTCTCGATCCCCGTGGTCATCAATGGGGACTGCACCTCGCCGCTGGATGCCGCGGCCATGCGGGTGGCTTCGGGCGCCGATGCGGTGATGATCGGCCGTGCGGCGCTGGGGCGGCCGTGGCTGGTCGGCCAGATCAATCGCCACCTCGCCTCCGAATCCTGGGCGCCGCCCACACCGCAGGAACGCCACGAGGTCGCGCTCGAACATTACGAGACCCTGCTCGACCTCTTCGGAATCGCGAAGGGCATTCGGCATGCGCGCAAGCATCTTTGTGCCTATGCGGACGATGTCTCTCGGGGGGGCCATGTCCCGCCGGCTCTTAGAAGCCGTATCGCCGTCGCCGAAGACGTGCGCGAAGTCAAAGCCCTGCTCGCCCAGTTGTTCGAACCTCGGCCTTCGATGGAGGCTGCGGCTTGACGTTCGTCACACGCCCTCGTCCCGGACACGCGGCGGCGGAGGGCCTCTTCGCCCATGTACCGGAGGTGCTGAACGTCCTGCCCTACGCCATCGTGGCTGTGCACCTCGATGGCACCATCATCGATGCGAACAGCGCCGCCGAGACCTTCTTCGATATGAGCCGGGCCATGTTGGTCCGGCACCGTCTGGCCGATCTCGTACCCTTCGGCTCGCCTCTGCTGGGTCTTGTCGAGCAGGCTGCCGCGCGCGGAGCCACGGTGCATGAATACCGGGTCGATCTTGGCACGCCCCGCCTAGGCCCGGACCGCAGCGTCGACATCCATGTCAGCCCTATGGCCGAACTGCACGATTCACTCGTCGTTCTGCTGCAAGAACGGTCGATTGCCGATAAATTCGACAGGCAACTGACCCATAGGGGTGCAGCCCGCTCGGTTTCTGCCCTGGCGTCCATGCTGGCGCACGAGATCAAGAACCCGCTTTCGGGCATCAGGGGTGCGGCTCAGTTGCTCGAGACGGCCGTGGGCGATGAGGACCGCGCCTTGACGCGCCTCATCTGCGAGGAAACCGACCGGATCGTCGCGCTCGTCGACCGCATGGAGGCTTTCTCCGACGCGCGCCCTCCGCAACGCCAGAGCGTGAACATCCATGCGGTGCTCGACCATGTCAAACGCGTGGCCCAGGCGGGCTTCGCGCGCCACATCCGCTTCGCCGAACATTATGACCCCTCGCTTCCGCCGGTCTTCGCCAACCGCGACCAGTTGGTGCAGGTCTTTCTCAACCTCGTGAAGAATGCCGCCGAAGCCCTGGGTCCGGATGCGATCGACGGGGCCATAGATTTGACCACCGCCTATCGCCCAGGCGTGCGGATGCGTGTTCCGGGGAGTTCCACGCCAGTCAGCCTGCCGCTGGAGTTCTGCGTCAGGGACAATGGTCCGGGCGTATCCCCCGACATAGCGGCTCATCTCTTCGACCCCTTCGTGACCACCAAAGCCTCCGGAACTGGCCTTGGACTTGCACTGGTAGCGAAACTGATCGGGGACCACGGCGGCACCGTGGAATGCGAGTCTCACCCGCGGCGGACGACGTTCCGCGTGCTCATGCCGATGTTCGCCGCGCGAGATGGTCGGGGCGGCGTGGCAACATGAGGCCTGGCGCAACCAATCGAAGGAACGAACGGCGATGAATGGCCACATCCTCGTTGCCGATGACGATACCGCGATCCGTACGGTCGTCAGCCAGGCCCTGTCGCGTGCCGGCTATGACGTGCGCACCACCGGCACCGCGGCCTCGCTCTGGCGCTGGGTGCAGGCGGGGGACGGCGACCTCATCATCACCGATGTCGTCATGCCGGACGAGAACGCGTTCGAACTGCTGCCGCGGATCAAGAAGCTGCGCCCCGATCTGCCGATCATCGTCATGAGTGCGCAGAATACGTTTATGACGGCCATCAAGGCGTCGGAACGCGGCGCTTACGATTACCTGCCCAAACCCTTCGATCTCAAGGAACTGGTCGCGATCGTGGGCCGCGCCATGAGCGAGCCGCGGCAACGCGAGGCGGTGCAGGACGACGAACTCGACAGCATGCCGCTGATCGGGCGCTCGCCGGCCATGCAGGAAATCTACCGGGCTTTGGCCCGCCTGATGCAGACCGACCTGACGGTGATGATCTCGGGCGAGTCGGGGACCGGCAAGGAACTGGTCGCCCGGGCGCTGCACGACTATGGCAAGCGCAAGGCCGGGCCTTTCGTCGCCATCAACATGGCGGCCATTCCGCGTGATCTCATCGAGAGCGAGCT
Source organism: uncultured Lichenihabitans sp. (assembly GCA_964236485.1). Classification (GTDB taxonomy): domain Bacteria; phylum Pseudomonadota; class Alphaproteobacteria; order Rhizobiales; family Beijerinckiaceae; genus Lichenihabitans. The sequence goes on from CAXSEU010000213.1 coordinate 3,648, forward strand.
CTTCGGTCACGAGAAGGGTGCTTTCACCGGCGCCAACGCGCGGTCCGCGGGGCGGTTCGAGCAGGCCGAGGGGGGGACGCTGTTCCTCGACGAGATCGGCGACATGCCCCTCGAGGCACAGACGCGCCTTTTGCGGGTGCTGCAGCAGGCCGAATATACGACCGTCGGCGGCCGTACGCCCATCACGACCAACGTCCGC
>CAXSEU010000213.1:3856-6515 GCA_964236485.1 uncultured Lichenihabitans sp.
CATCATCGCGGCGACCAACAAGGATCTTCGCGTCACGATCCAGCAGGGACTGTTCCGCGAGGACCTGTTCTTCCGGCTCAACGTGGTGCCGCTTCGTTTGCCGCCGCTGCGTGAGAGGGCGGAGGATATCCCCCATCTCGCGCGCCACTTTTTCGCTACCGCCGCTGCCGAAGGGCTGCCGCAAAAACACATGGACTCGGCCGCGCACGAGAAGCTCAAACATTACCGCTGGCCCGGCAACGTACGTGAACTCGAAAACCTGATCCGCAGGTTGGCTGCCCTCTATCCTCAGGAAGTCGTGACCGCTTCCTTGGTGGAGGCCGAACTGGGGCTCGCCCGATCCTTCGACTCCAGCTTCTCCGCGGAGGCTTCGCCGGCAGCCGTCGGTCCGCCCACCGCGACTGGAGGGCGGGACGGTGGTCTGACAGGTGCCGTCGAGCGTCACCTCGCGGAGCTCTTCGCGCACCACGGCGACGATCTTCCACCCCCGGGACTCTATCATCGCGTCCTGCGAGAACTCGAGGCCCCCCTTGTCTCGGCGGCGCTGGCGGCGACGCGAGGCAATCAGATCAAGGCGGCCGAGATGCTAGGGCTGAATCGAAACACGCTGCGAAAGAAGGTGCGGGAGCTGGATATCAAGTTGATGCGCCTGCCGCGCTGATCGGACCGGCGGGGAAGGCAGGGCGATTGCGGCGATCGCGCCCTGAATTTGTCGCAATCCGGCAACACTGCTGTATAATTACAACGAAGTGGCCGGTTCCGCTCATCTTGAGCGGACGCGAGGCGGGCGGCAAGATTTGGATCACGCGCGGGCCTTAGATGATACGGACCGCGCCGAGCCTGTTCGTTCGACGCGGCGCCGGCTCAGGGTCCAGCCCATCATCGTCGGGTTGGCTTTGTTCTCGGCCCTGGCGACTTTCGCGGTCTTCACCGGATACACGCCGATCCTTCCGACTGACGCTGTGCTGGTCGATGTCTTCATCGCCGATTGCGTCATCGCGCTGATCCTGTTTCTTCTGGTTGGGATCGAGGCGTACAAGCTTTACGCCGCCTGGCGAGCCAGAACGGCCGGCGCCCGGCTTCATGCCTACATCGTCGGACTGTTCTCGATCACGGCAGCGATCCCGGCCGTGATCATGGCCGTGGTCGGCTCCGTCGCGCTGGAGCGGGGGCTCTATCCCGCCTTCATGGAAGATGTTCGTGGCTTCATCTCGCATACGGCGGACGCCGCTCGCCTCTACCGGGCATCGCAATGCAACTCGCTTCTGCGGGAAGCCGACTTGACCGCTTCGGATCTGGATCGGGCTAGGGTCGGTTACACGGATCGGGCCTTCTTCACGAACTACTTTGCCTCCCGAGTCCACTCGCTCGGGTTTACCGCCGCCGCGATCATGAAGGGCGACGGCACGGTGACTGAACGGATCGATACCGGCAGGCCGACGCAGGTGGTGAAGCCCGATGCCGCCGATTTCGCGAGCGCCAAGAAGCGGGAGCAAGTCTGCTTTCTACTCGATGCGGGCAAGACGTTCGTCGCCCTGCGCTACCTCCCTTCCTTCGACGATAGTTTTCTCTACGTGGGACGGCCGATCGACCCGTTCGCGGTGGACTTTCCACGGCAGGCGCAGGACATCATAGGTCTTTACGACGTCTTCGACAGCCACCGTCGGTCGATCCAGATCGCCTTCATCATCATGTACGGCCTTCTGGCCGTCATCATGCTCCTTTCGGCGATTTGGCTCGGCTTGTCCTTCGCCAACCAGCTCGTGGCGCCGATTCGCCGGCTGATCGGCGCCACGGACCAAGTCTCCTCGGGGAACCTTTACGTCCAGGTGCCAATTCGAAGATCGGAGGGGGACCTGGCGCGCCTCGGCGAGACCTTCAACAAGATGACTTCCGAGTTGCGTTTGCAGCAGAACCGCTTGATCGCGGCACGCGAAACGATCGATGAGCGGCGGCTGTTTACGGAGGCGGTTTTGTCGGGCGTGCCGGCGGCCGTGATCGGCATTGGGCCCAAAGGCAACATAACGGTGGTCAATCCTTCGGCCTATAAGGTCCTGCCGCTGCAAGAGGGCGACGCGACAATCATCGGCGCGATGTTGACCGACGCCATCCCGGAGGTCGTGCCGATCATGGAGGAGGCGAGGGCGGGGCGCCAAAGGCTGCATCAGGCGCAGTTGACCTTGACCCGTTCGGGTCGCGAACGCACCTTCAACGTCAGGGTCACCAGCGACTTGTCGGCGCGTGCCGAGCGGGGCTATGTGGTGACGCTCGACGACATCACTGATCTCGTCAGCGCGCAGCGGACCTCGGCCTGGGCCGATGTGGCGCGCCGCATCGCTCACGAGATCAAGAATCCCCTGACACCGATCCAGCTATCGGCCGAGCGGCTGAAGCGACGCTATTCGAAGGTGATCACCGAAGGCCGCGACGTCTTCGATCAATGCACCGACACCATCATTCGGCAGGTCGAGGACCTGAAACGGATGGTCGATGAATTCTCCTCCTTCGCCCGGATGCCGAAGGCGACGCTGCAGGAGGACGATCTCGGCAAATGCGTCAGCCAGGTGATCTTTCTCATGCGGGTCGGACACCCGGAGATCACCTTCGAGGAAGATCTACCCGCAGCGCCGCTCGTCTCCCGGTTCGATCGCAGGCTCTT
>CAXSEU010000214.1:0-6508 GCA_964236485.1 uncultured Lichenihabitans sp.
CCTCAAGCAGCTCGCCGCCGAGCGCTCGCACGACATCTCGGTCGTCGTCCTCGAGAAGGGCGCCGAGCCGGGCGCGCACATCCTCTCGGGCGGCATCATGGACCCGCGCGCGCTCAGCGAGCTGATCCCCGACTGGAAGGAAAAGGGCGCGCCGCTCCATCAGCCGGTGACGGCGGACCGGTTCCTGTTCCAAGGACGAGGTAGAGTCATGAACTTCAACGTTTTCGTGCGGACGACGCTGGTCGCCGCGACCCTCGCGGTCGGCACCCTCGGCGCCTCGGCGGCCGATATCTCGGGAGCGGGCGCGACCTTCCCCTTTCCGATCTATGCCAAGTGGGCCGACACGTTCAAAAAAGAGACCGGCACCGGCGTCAATTACCAGTCGATCGGTTCGGGTGGCGGCATCAAGCAGATCAAGGCCGGCACCGTGACGTTTGGCGCCACCGACGCCCCGCTGATGCAGAAAGATCTGACCGAAAGCGGCCTCGTCCAGTGGCCGATGGTCATGGGCGGCATCGTGCCGATCGTGAACCTCGAAGGGATCAAGTCCGGCGAAATGGTCATCGACGGCCCAGCCCTGGCGCAGATCTATCTCGGCACCATCAAGACCTGGAACGATCCGGCCCTCGCCAAGCTGAACCCGAACGTCAAGCTGCCCTCGAGCGCGATCGCGATCGTGCATCGTTCGGACGGATCGGGCACGACATTCAACTTCACCAACTACCTGTCGAAGGTCTCGCCGGATTGGAAGTCGAAGGTGGGGGAGAACACGGCGGTCGAATGGCCGGCCGGCATCGGTGCCAAGGGCAACGAGGGCGTCGCCAACAACGTCGCCGATACCAAGGGCGCGATCGGTTATGTCGAATACGCGTATGCCAAGCAGAACAAGCTGACTACGGCCAACATGATCAATAAAGAAGGCAAGACCGTCTCGCCGACCGCCGAGGCCTTCGCGGGCGCCGCCGCCAACGCCGACTGGGCTAACGCCCCGGGCTTCTACCAGATCCTCACCGACCAACCCGGTGCCGCCTCCTGGCCGCTCACCGCCGCGACCTTCATCCTGATGCACAAACAGCCCAAGGACGCGGCAGCCTCGGCGCAAGCGGTGAAGTTCTTCACTTGGGCCTTCGACAAGGGCGGCCCGGACGCTCAGGCGCTGGACTATATCCCGATGCCCGAGAAGGTCGTGACCCTGATCAAGACCGAAATGGGCACGATCGGCCATTGATCGGCGGAGTAGACACCAGGCGGGTCATGGGGGACCTGCCTGGGCAATTGAAGGAGTGGCGGCTATTTGCGGAAGGCAAACGAGATCGGCCGTGACCCCGGCCACGCGGGGCCGTCGGGCCCTCCGCCCGGCATGCCCGATCGAGGAGCACCCATGACCGACCTCGCCATCAGGAACGCCGACGCGCGCAGCCTCGGTACCTCCGGTCGCGTCGAAGCCCTCTCCAGGCTGCGTCTCGTGGATGTGGTCTTCGCCGGACTGGCGCGTGCTGCCGCCCTGACGGTGCTGGTGCTGCTCGGCGGCGTCATCCTTTCGCTGGTCATCGAGGCCTGGCCGGCGCTCAACGCCTTCGGGTTCAAGTTCCTGACGACGCAGACCTGGAATCCGGTCGAGGATGTCTATGGTGCCGCGGCGGCCATCTACGGCACGGTCGTGACATCGCTGATCGCCATGGCGATCGCCATACCGGTGGGACTCGGCATCGCGATCTTCCTCAGCGAACTCTGTCCCTTCCCGCTGCGGCGGCCCATCGGCATCGCGGTGGAACTCCTGGCCGGGATCCCGAGCATCATCTACGGCATCTGGGGCCTTTTCGTCTTCGCGCCCTTCATGCAGGCCTATATCGAACCCGCCCTCATCGCGGTCTTCGGTCCGGTTCCGGGCCTGGCGACGCTGTTCGGCGGGCCGCCCTACGGCATCGGCATCCTGACGGCCGGCATCATCCTCGGCATCATGGTTCTGCCCTTCATCAGTTCGATCTCGCGCGACGTCTTCGAAGCCGTTCCCCCGGTTCTCAAGGAGGCCGCCTATGGCATCGGCGGTACCACCTGGGAGGTCGTGCGCAACGTCGTCATTCCTTACTCCCGGACCGGGGTCATCGGCGGCTGCATGCTGGGCCTGGGCCGCGCGCTCGGCGAGACCATGGCGGTCACCTTCGTGATCGGAAACGCCCATCGGATCTCGGCCTCGATCATGGCGCCCGGGACGACGATTTCGGCCTCGATCGCCAACGAGTTCACGGAAGCGGATGCGGGTCTCTACACGTCCTCGCTGATCGCGCTCGGGCTGATCCTCTTCGTGATAACATTCACGGTGCTCGCCATCGCGCGTTACATGCTGATGCGCATCCAGCGCCGCGAGGGAGCCTGACCCATGGCCAGTTACGCGGCACGCCGGCGCACCAACGCCTTCTTCCTTGGGCTGTCGGTCGGTGCCGCCCTGCTCGGCATCGTGGCGCTGGTGTTCATCCTGTCGGCCTTGCTGTGGAATGGCGTCGCGGGACTGTCGCCGGCGGTCTTCACCCAGATGACGCCACCACCCGGCAGCGCCGGCGGCTTGCTGAACGCCATCTACGGCAGCATCGTCATGACCACCATCGGGCTCGTCATCGGTGCACCCCTCGGGCTGATGGCGGGCACCTACATGGCCGAGTACGGCCGCTACGCCAGGCTGACGTCGGTGGTCCGCTTCATCAACGACATCCTCCTCAGCGCACCCTCGATCATCATCGGCCTCTTCGTCAGCGAGATCCTCGTCGTGCCGTTCCATCATTTCTCCGGCCTCGCGGGTTCGGTCGCCCTGGCGATCCTGGTGATTCCCATCGTGGCCCGGACGACGGAGGACATGCTGCTCCTGGTGCCGAACACCCTGCGGGAGGCGACCAGCGCCATGGGCCTGCCGCGTGCCCACATGATCATGCGGGTGGCCTACAAGGCGGCGCGCGCCGGGCTGATCACCGGGCTCTTGCTGGCCTTCGCCCGCGTCAGCGGGGAGACGGCCCCGCTGCTTTTCACCGCGCTCAACAATCAGTTCTGGAGCACGGATCTCACCCAGCCGATGGCCAGCTTGCCGGCGGTGATCTTCCAGTTCGCCTTGAGCCCCTACAAGGAATGGCAGCAACTGGCCTGGACCGGCGCGCTGCTCATCACCCTCACGGTCCTGGTGCTCAGTGTCCTGGCTCGCTCCATCGGCTCATCGAGGATCGCCAAATGAGCGCCAACGGTCACGATCGCCCCGAGCCAGACATCAAGGTGACGGTGCGCGATCTCAAGTTCTTCTACGGCGATTCTCTGGCCCTGAAGTCGATCTCGCTGCCCTTGCGCACCAACAAGGTCACGGCGTTCATCGGGCCATCCGGATGCGGCAAGTCGACCCTGCTGCGGGTGCTGAACCGGATGTACGACCTCTATCCGAACCAGCGTGCCGAAGGCGAGGTCCTGCTCGACGGGGAGAACATCCTCAGGCCCGACCAGGATCTCAACCTGCTGCGCGCCCGCATCGGCATGGTGTTCCAGAAGCCGACCCCCTTCCCGATGTCGATCTACGACAACATCGCCTTCGGCATCAAACTCTATGAAAAGCTGTCGAAGAGAGAGCTCGACGCGCGGGTGGAGCAGGCCCTGCGCGGCGCCGCGCTCTGGCCCGAGGTCAAGGACAAGCTCGGCGCCAGCGGCCTCAGCCTCTCGGGCGGGCAGCAGCAGCGGCTGTGCATCGCCCGCACGGTGGCGATCCACCCGGAGGTGATCCTTCTCGACGAGCCCGCTTCGGCGCTCGACCCGATCTCGACCGCGCGTGTCGAGGAACTGATCGACGAACTCAAGGCCGACTACACCCTCGCCATCGTGACCCACAACATGCAGCAGGCGGCGCGCGTCTCGGACTACACCGCCTTCATGTACCTCGGCGAACTCGTCGAATTCGACGACACCAAGAAGATTTTCACGGCGCCGACGCAGCCGCGGACGCAGGACTACATCACCGGCCGCTTCGGCTGATCGGGATCGGAGATCATCGTCATGCCCGAACATATCGTCGCGGCCTACGACAAGGAGCTGGAGTCGCTCGGACGCAAGATCGCCGAGATGGGCGGCATCGCCGAGAAGATGCTGTCGGACGCCATGGATGCGCTGACGGCGCTCGATCTCGGCCTGGCGCAAAGCGTCGTCGCTACCGACCTGCGGCTCGACCTGCTGCATCGCGATGTCGAGGAAAGCTCCATCATGGCGATCACGCGCCGCCAGCCCGTGGCGATCGACCTCCGGTCCATCATCGCGGCCGTCCGCATCTCGGGCGATCTCGAACGTGTCGGCGATCTTGCCAAGAACATCGCCAAGCGAACCGTCAAGATCGCCGGCGAGCCGCGCGTGCCGCGGGCGACCATCGGCCTCAAGCACATGAACGAACTCGCGGCCAACCAGCTCAAGGACGTGCTCGACGCCTTTGCGCAGCGGGACACCGAGCGGGCGCAGAGCGTGTGGGTGCGCGACGGCGAACTCGACGCTCTCGAGGACTCCGTCTTCCGCGACCTCCTCACCTTCATGATGGAAGACCCGCGCAACATCTCCTTTTGCACCCATCTCCTGTTCTGCTCGAAGAACATCGAGCGGGTCGGCGACCACGCGACCAACATCGCCGAGACGGTCTTCTACCTCGTGACCGGTGGAACCCTGCCGCTCGAGCGTCCGAAGGACCGCAATCCCGCCGCCAGTTTCTCGGCCGCCCTGACGGATCCCTGATGCCGGCCGAGACCGAGATCGTCGTCCGAACATGATGATGATGACGCGTTCCGGCGGACCCAAGGGGCCCCCCCCGGGCGCCGCGCCCCACATCCTCGTCGTCGAGGACGAGCAGGCGCTGGGCCTTCTCCTCTCCTACAACCTTGAGGCCGAAGGCTTCACGGTGGAAAGGGTCGAACGGGGCGACGAGGCGGAAATTCGCCTGAGCGAGGAAGCGCCGGACCTGCTCATCCTCGACTGGATGCTGCCCGGCGTTTCCGGCCTCGAGATCTGCCGTCGGCTGAGGGCGCGCGAATCGACCCGCACCCTGCCGGTGATCATGCTGACCGCCCGAGGCGAGGAGGCCGAGCGGGTGCGGGGGTTGTCGGTCGGGGCCGACGATTATGTGGTCAAACCCTTCTCGGTGCCGGAACTCATGGCGCGCGTCAGGTCGCTGCTGAGGCGCTCGCGGCCCGAGCGTGTCGCCAGCCGCCTCTCTTCCGGCGAGCTCGATCTCGACCGTGAGACGCGCCGCGTCCGCCGCGCCGGACGAGAAATTCGCCTCGGCCCGACCGAGTTCCGGCTGCTCGAATTCCTCATGGAACGGCAGGGCCGCGTGTTTTCCCGCTCGCAGCTGCTCGACGGCGTGTGGGGCCTGTCGGTGGACATCGACGAGCGCACGGTCGACGTTCACGTCGGCCGGCTGCGCAAGGCCCTGTCACGCGGCCGGGAGAGGGACCCGATCCGCACCGTCCGGGGCGCGGGCTATTCGTTCGACGAGACGTTCGGCAAGGTGTAGGTAGTCTGCGTCATGACCGAAACCCGTTCTCGCCATTCCGACCGGCCGATCGACCCCGTGTTCCTGGCGCGCTGGTCGCCGCGCGCCTTCACGGGCGAAGCGATACCCGAGGACGTGCTGCTGACCTTCATCGAGGCGGCCCGGTGGGCGCCTTCCTCCTACAACTCGCAGCCCTGGCGTTTCCTCTACGCGCGCCGCGACACGCCGGCCTGGCCGATGTTCCTCGGTCTGCTCATCGAATCCAACCAGTCCTGGGCCAGGCACGCGTCCGCACTTCTCTTCCTCGTGTCGAACTCCCTGATGAAACCGCCGGGCTCCGACAAGGAGGTTCCCTCCCGCACCCATTCGTTCGATGCCGGTGCCGCCTGGGGCAGTTTTGCGCTGCAGGCGACTCTCTCGGGATGGCACACGCACGGCATGGCCGGCGTCGATTTCGAGCGTGCCTTCGCGGCGTTGAACGTGCCGAAGGGCTGTCGGGTCGAGGCAGCCATCGCGGTCGGCCGCAGGGGCGACGCCTCGTCGCTGCCCGAGCGGCTTGCCGTGATGGAAGCACCGAATGATCGCCATCCCCTGTCGACCATCGCGATCGAGGGCGGGTTTCAGGCCTGAGCCCGGCTTTGCCGTCGTCAGGCGACCTTCCGAAACGAGGCCGACCGTTTCGAGCCCGGCCATCGCATGGCGCGATCGATGACGCGCCCGCAAGGACCCGCGATGCGGTGCATCGAATGGCGGAGCCTCGCCGCGAAATCGGGCCTGCGCGCCCGCCGGGCCAGGGCGGCCCGCTGTTTCAGCACGAAGGCGGTGATCACATAGCGGCCGTCGTTCCGCCCACATCTATCGAAGGCGACCGCGCTGGCATGATCGATCAGAGCGGCCTGGAGCCCGAGCGGGAGGTCGTCCCAGCGCGCGATCAAGGAGGTCAGGAGCCCCGCAACCGCGAGGCCGTCGCCGCGATCGACGGTGATCATGTCATCCATTCCACTCCTC
>CAXSEU010000215.1:0-659 GCA_964236485.1 uncultured Lichenihabitans sp.
CGACCTCGTGCGCGAGGCGCGCATCCATTGGGGCGTCGAGAACAACCCCTATCAGTTCGGCCACCGGGGCTATACGGCGGTTGCGGGCGGCGCGCGGGACTGTCCCTACACCTACATGCAAGATCTCGTGGCGGGCCGCTACCGCCTCCCTTGGGAGGATGCGGTGAAACACACGGACGGCTCCTCCTGCGGCTTCGCGCCGCCGACACGGAACTACGGCCAAGGCCAGATCCCGGAGCGCAAGGAAGCCGCCGAATGAATGCCCCGGCGCGGTCCATGGCCACGAAAAAGCCCGTGGTGGCCGATCCTTACGCCTGGCCGTTCGACGCCGATCTGAGGCCCGAGAATACGGCCCTCATCGTCATCGACATGCAGGTCGATTTCTGCGGCGTCGGCGGCTACGTCGACCGCATGGGTTACGACCTGTCGCTGACTCGGGCGCCGATCGAGCCCATCAGGAGGCTCCTCGCCGTCATGCGGGCGGGGCGCTTCACCGTCATCCATACGCGCGAGGGGCATCGGCCGGATCTCGGCGATCTTCCGGCCAACAAGCGCTGGCGGTCGCGGCAGATGGGTGCCGGCATCGGGGACGAAGGTCCTTGCGGCAAGATCCTGGTGCGCGGCGAGCCTGGGTGGGACATCATCCCCGACCTTGCGGC
>CAXSEU010000215.1:669-5770 GCA_964236485.1 uncultured Lichenihabitans sp.
ACAAGCCCGGCAAAGGCGCGTTCTACGCTACCGACCTCGAACTCATCCTGCGTACGCGCGGGATCCGCAATCTCGTACTCACCGGCATCACCACCGACGTGTGCGTCTCGACAACGATGCGGGAAGCCAATGACCGCGGCTTCGAATGCCTTGTCCTGCAAGATTGTTGCGGGGCGACGGATCGCGGCAATCACGAGGCAGCGCTCAAGATGGTCACTATGCAGGGCGGCGTCTTCGGCGCCGTGGCGAACTCGGCGGCGCTGATCGCGGCACTTGAGGCGAGCGGGGTCGGCACCGCCCAATGACCCGCCGGGCTTTCGTCCATCGCCTGTCGACCCGCAGTCCCGACGATGTCGAGGCGCTGTCGGACGCGATGGCCGACGGCCGCATAGAGGCTGAGGCGGTGGTCGCGATCTTCGGCAAAACAGAGGGCAACGGTTGCGTCAACGACTGGACGCGGGCGCTCGCCGCCCGAGCGCTGCGCGATTGCCTTGCATGCCACCTCGAACCCGGCGCCGTCGAGGATATCTGCCTCGTCATGTCGGGCGGCACGGAAGGGGCCTTGGCGCCGCATCTGACGGTGTTCGAAGTTCGGGACAGCCGCGAGGATGCGCATCCTGCGGCGCTGGCGGTCGGGCACGCCCACGGTGGCGCTATCCTGCCCGAAGAGATCGGCCGCCTGGCGCAGGTGGACCGCGTCGCCGCGAGCGTCCGCCGCGCGGTGGAGAACGCCGGGATCAAGAACTCGGCCGAGGTCCATTTCGTCCAGGTCAAGTGCCCGCTCCTGACATCGGACCGCGTCGCCGATGCGCGAGCCCGCGGCGCATCCTGCGCGACGCAAGACCCGCTGAGATCCATGGCGCTGTCGCGCGCCGCATCCTCCCTCGGCATCGCGGTGGCGCTCGGGGAAGTCGATCGCGACAGCCTCGACGAGCACACCATCGCTTCCGATTGGCGCTTCTTTTCGCAACGTGCGTCCGCTTCTGCCGGGGTGGAACTCATGGGGCACGAGGTGGTGGTCCTGGGGACGGGTCGGGGATGGTCCGGCCCGTTGCGGATCGACCATGGCGTCATGGCGGATGGCATCGACGTCGAGCCCGTTCGCGCCGCCTTGGCTCGGGTGGGGCTGCAAAGCTCCGGCCAGCTGGCGGCCGATCAGACCCGTCGTCTCGTCGCCTTGTTCGCCAAAGCGGAGGCGTCCTCGCATGGCGCGCTGCGCGGCTATCGGCACACGATGCTGGGCGATTCCGACATCTCGCCGACGCGCCATGCGCGCGGGTTCACGGCGGGCGCACTGGCCGGGCTCGTCGGCCACGCGGAGATCTACGTGTCCGGTGGTGCCGAGCACCAGGGTCCGGACGGCGGCGGCCCGGTCGCCGTCATCGTCGAGGCGGAGCAACCGAGATGAAGGCCATCTCGCTCTCGGCGCTCGGCATGACGAAGCGTTTCGGCGCCTTCACGGCGCTCGATCGGGTCGGGCTCGACATCCCGGCCGGGCAGTTCCACGTGCTCCTGGGGGAGAACGGCGCCGGCAAGTCGACGCTGGTCAAATGCATCATGGGCTTCTACCAGCCGGACAGCGGCTCGATGGTGGTCGACGGCAAGCCTGTCGAAGTGCGCAACCCGAAGGAGGCGCGGGCCCTCGGCATCGGCATGGTGTACCAGCAGTTCACGCTGGTGCCCTCCCTCACGGGGGCCGAAAACCTCGTCATCAGCCGGCTCGATACGCCGGCAGTCATCGATTGGGGACGTGAGAACGAGCGGCTCGACGCCTTCATGCGGCGCATGCCGTTCAAGGTTCCGCTGGAGGTGCCGGTCTCCTCGCTGGCGGCGGGCGAGAAGCAGAAGCTCGAGATCCTGAAGCTGCTCTACCTCGATCAGCACTTCCTGATCCTCGACGAACCCACCTCGGTCCTCACGCCGGGCGAGGCGGATGAGATCCTCGATCTTCTGCGTGGAATGACGCGGCGCGGCGAACTCACGGTGCTGATGATCAGCCACAAGTTCCGCGAGGTCATGGCCTTCGCGGATGCGGTCTCGGTGCTGCGGCGCGGCGCCTGTGTCGGCGGCGGGCTCGTCAAGGACCTGACGCCCGACAGCATGGCCCGCATGATGATAGGCGATACGGTGATCCGCGAGCGTGCGGCTCGTGTCGAACGCGGCAAGCCCAAGACCGTGCTCGAACTCGCCGGCCTCTTCGCCGATGACGACGCGGGCCTGCCGGCGGTCGACGGCGTCAGCCTCAAGGTCGGGGCAGGGGAAATCGTCGGCGTCGCGGGCGTCTCGGGCAACGGCCAGACCGCGCTCGTCGAAGTCTTGAACGGACAACGTCCGTTGCGCGATGGCCGGATCTTCGTCGAAGAACAACCATTCGAGCCGGTGCGGGCCGATCTCGACCGGTTCAAGGTCTTCGGTCTGCCCGAGGAGCCTCTGAAGAACGCCGCCGTGCCGCGCATGTCGGTGGCCGAGAACATCGCCTTCCGGGCTTTCGACAAACCCCCGATGGCGCGCTTCGGATGGTGGATGTCCGCCGCCCCGATGCGTGCCCGCGCGGCCGCGCTGATCGAGCGGTACAAGGTGAAGACCGCCTCCCCGGACGCCCCGATGGAAACCCTGTCGGGCGGCAATGTGCAACGCGCCATCCTGGCACGCGAACTGTCGGGCGAGGTCGACGTGCTGATCGTCGCCAACCCCTGCTTCGGGCTGGACTTTGCGTCCGTGGCGGAGATCCGGGCGCAGATCATGGACCAGCGCAACCGGGGCGCGGCGGTGCTGCTCGTTTCCGAAGACCTCGACGAGATCCTGGAACTGGCCGACCGGGTGGCGGTCATGTCGGATGGCAGGATTTCCTACCTTGCACCGGTGGCCGAGACCGACCGCACCACGATCGGCCGCCACATGGCGGGGCATCGTTGAGCGCCCGACTCGCTTTGCCGCTCATTCCCGTGCAAGCGGGGATCCAGCATCAGACGCTGGCCGCAGCCTGTCCTTGCTGGACCCGGTCGAGCCCTGGGCTCCTGGATCCCCGCCTTCGCGGGGATGAGCGGATGGGGCGATCATGATCACTGTCCCCGCCGAACCTTATGCCTTCCCGCTCTCGCCCGGCCATACGGCGCTGGTCGTCATCGACATGCAACGCGACTTCATCGAACCCGGAGGATTCGGAGAGGCGCTTGGCAACGACGTGTCGCGGCTTGCCGCGGTCGTGCCGACCGTCGCGGAACTGATCGGCCTCTTCCGGCGCAAGGGCTGGCCGGTGATCCATACGCGGGAGAGTCACGCGCCGGACCTTTCGGATTGCCCGCCCGCCAAGCGCCTGCGCGGCCACGCGGCGCTGAAGATCGGCGATCGCGGCCCGATGGGCCGCATCCTGGTTCGGGGCGAGGCCGGGAACGGCATCGTTCCCGCGTGCGCGCCGGCCGATGGAGAGATCGTCGTCGACAAGCCCGGCAAGGGGATGTTCTGGAACACAGACGTCCATCACCGCCTCGCCGAGCTCGACGTCTCGCATCTGGTCTTTTCCGGCGTCACCACCGAGGTCTGCGTGCAGACGTCCATGCGCGAGGCCAACGACCGGGGCTTCGAGTGCCTGCTGGTGGAAGACGCGACCGGGAGCTACTTTCCCGAATTCAAGGCCGCCACGATCCGCATGATCGTGGCGCAGGGCGCCATCGTCGGCTGGGTGACGCCCTTGGCCAAGCTGGCCGAGGCCCTGGAAGGCGGCGCATGACGGACAAGGACTTCGATCCGCGGGCGCTCATCGACGCCATGGCGCCGCTCCTGAGGCTTGACATCCGCCCCGAGTACAGGCCTGGCATCGCCACCAACCTCGAGGTGACGGCGCGCTTTGCTGCCGTTTTGTTGGCCGAGCCGATCGACGATCACGCTGAGCCGGCCCCTGTGTTTCGCCCGTGAGCGAGCTGTTCCTCAAGACGGCGGCGGAGATCGCGCGCGGCATCGGTGCCGGGGATTTCACGGCGATCGAAGTCGTCGAAGCCGCGCTGTCCCGCGTTGCGGCGCTCGACCCACGCGTCGGCGCTTTTACGACCGTCACGGCCGACCGGGCGCGGGCGAGGGCGAAAGCCGTCGATGTGGCGCGCTTCGCCGGGCACGTGCTCGGCCCCTTGGCCGGCGTGCCCTTCGCGGTCAAGAACCTCTTCGACCTCGAAGGCGTGGTGACGCGCGCGGGCTCGAAGATCAACCGCGACGATGCGCCGGCCGCGCGGGACGCCAGTCTGGTCGAGCGCCTCGATGCCGCCGGGGCGGTCTGCATCGGGGCCCTCAACATGGGCGAATACGCTTATGACTTCACTGGGGAAAACGTGCATGACGGCCCTTCCCGCAACCCGCACGACCTCGGGCGCATGTCGGGGGGTTCGTCCGGAGGCTCGGGTAGCGCCGTCGCGGCCGGCTTCGTACCCCTGGCGCTCGGATCGGACACCAATGGCTCGATCCGCGTGCCCGCCTCGCTCTGTGGTCTTTTCGGGCTGAAGCCGACTTATGGCCGTCTCAGCCGGGCCCGAACCTTTCCGTTCGTCGCGAGCCTCGATCACCTCGGCCCGCTGGCGCGCTCGGTGAAGGATCTGGCGCTTGCCTACGACGCCATGCTGGGCCCCGACCCGGACGACGCCCATCAGGCGCGGCAGCAAGCGCAAACGGTCTCTTCGAACCTCGAAGAGGGGCCTGAACTTCGGATCGCCGTGGCGGGCGGCTACTTCGCCGAGAACGGCGAGCCGGAAGCCTTCGAGGCCGTGCGGCGCTGCGCGGAGGCGCTCGGTGCCACGGCCACGCTGAATGTTCCCGGCGCGGCGCGGGCGCGCGCCGCCGCCTACCTGATCACCGCGACCGAGGGCGCCGCCCTGCATCTCGACCGTCTGCGCGGCCGGTCCGCGGATTTCGATCCCGCGACGCGCGACCGGCTGTTTGCGGGCGCCATGGTGCCGGCCGCCTGGGTGGCACAGGCGCAGAAGTTTCGTGGGAAGTTCCGTGCCGACATGGCGCGCCTCTTCGAGACGACCGACATCCTGCTGGCGCCCTCGACCCCGTGCCGTGCCCCGGCCCTTGGCCAGACCACGATGACGCTCGGCGGCCAGACGCTCAA
>CAXSEU010000215.1:5780-6223 GCA_964236485.1 uncultured Lichenihabitans sp.
TCGTGTTGGGTGCGCCGGCGTCGATGACGACGGGCGCGGCTGCGGCGCTCTCGTCGTCGCCACCGCCGCAGCCGAGCAGCAGCATCGTCGAGAACGCCGTGGCGGCGGCCAGACGCTCAACGTGCGCGCCAATCTCGGGCTGTTCACCCAGCCGATCTCCTTCATCGGCTTGCCGGTCGTGTCGGTTCCGGTCTGGACCGAGGGAGAAGCCCTTCCCGTTGGCGTGCAGGTCATCGGCGCGCCCTGGCGGGAGGATGCCGTCTTGCGCGTCGGCCGCCAGTTGGAACTCGCCGGCGTCGCCAGCGCACATGTGGCCAGCCTTTAGGCTGCTTCGACGAGCCTTACGAAAAATTCTGCGGATCGACATCGACGCCGACGCGAATACCTTCCCGAGCCTTCGGCCCCGTGGCGATCAGGCGGCGCAGGAATCCCTGCAGGTCGGC
>CAXSEU010000215.1:6233-6450 GCA_964236485.1 uncultured Lichenihabitans sp.
AGACGGAATCGATGCCGCCCGCGGATCATGGCGATGGGCGCCTCGGACGGCCCGAGAACATCGATCTCCGCGTGGGCCGGGTCGGCCAGCAAGGCGTGCGCCGCCTGGGCCAGCGCGCGCCCATGCGCTTCGGCCTTGAGCCGGTCCGGCCCGCTGACGATCAGCGCGGCGAGGCGGCCGAAGGGCGGGAAGCCGCCGCGCCGCCGCGATGCGATCT
>CAXSEU010000216.1:0-6423 GCA_964236485.1 uncultured Lichenihabitans sp.
GATCGGCCTCCGTGCGGAACATCCAATCGGCACGCGGACTGCCGATCGCGAAGAGGTAGCCGACCGGGATGTGAAACCAGATCCAGTTGTCGCGCGGCCCGCTTCGAGCAGAAGAACCCGGTTCCTCGGATCGGGGGAAAGGCGGTTCGCCAGGACGCTGCCCGCCGACCCGGCGCCGACGTTGACATAGTCGAACTCTACAGCCTCGGGCCTCTGCCGCCTGGACATGGTCTGCCGTCCTCCCGCTGCCCCGGTTGTCTGAGGCAAACGCCGAGGCGGGTAACTCAGCCTATGCCATGGAGCCTCAAAAGCGCCTTCATCCGCTGTGCGGCACAGTCCGGATCATCGAGAAGCCCCGCCCGGTCGGCAAGGCGAAAGATCTCGGCGTAATGCAGGATGCCGCGCGCCGACTGCAGGCCGCCGAGCAGCGTGAAGTGCGACTGAAGGCCGTTCAGCCACGCCAGGAAGACGACGCCGGCCTTGTAGTAGCGCGTCGGCGCCTCGAAGATGCACCGCGACAGGGGCACGGTCGGCGCCAGAATGGCGCGGTAGCCTTCCAGGTCGCCCCCCTGGAGTCGCCCGAGTGCCGCCGCCGCAGCGGGCGCGATGGGATCGAAGATGCCGAGCAGACCGTGCGAATGGCGGACGCCGTCCCCCTGCATGGTTTCGGCGAAGTTGAAGTCGTCGCCCGTGTACATCTTGATGCCCTCGGGCAGGAGGGCACGCATATTCTCCTCCTCGGCCTGGTCGAGCAGCGAGATCTTGATGCCGTCGATCTTGCCGCGATGAGCATCGATGAGGTCAAGGCACGTGCGCATGGCCGTTCGGGTGTCGCCGCTGCCCCAGTAGCCTTCGAGGGCGGGGTCGAACATGGGGCCGAGCCAATGCAGCACGATCCTGTCCTGGGCGCCCGAGATCAACCGGCCATAGACCTCGAAGTAGTCGTCGGCGGACCGCGCCGCGCCACAGAGCGCCCGGCTCGCCATCAGGATGGCGCGGCCGCCAAAGCGCTCCACGTGTTCGAGCTGCTCCTCGTAGGCCGCGACGACATCGTCGAGCGTCGCGGACGCATGTTGCGCGATCTGGTCGGTTCCCACCCCGCAGGCGAGGTCCGCCCCCGGAATGGTCTTGGCTTCGTCAAGCGACCGGCGGATCAGCTCCTTGGCATCGGCCCACTCCAGCCCCATGCCGCGCTGCGCCGTATCCATGGCCTCGGCGATCTTGAAGCCGAGCCCCCAGAGCCGGTGGCGGAACGCCAGCGTTGCGTCCCAGTCGATGGCCCCGCCGCTCCAGGGATCGGGGGAGCGGAACGGGTCCGCCACCACATGGGCGGCCGCATAGACGGTGCGGACCGTGATCGGCGCCGCTTGCGTCGGGAAGCTCGAGGCCGGCCCCATGACGTGACCCTGGAGGCGGCCATCCGAGGACGGCAGGTCGATGGTCACCGCGCCTGTGCTCCCAAACAAAATGGAACGTTCCAAGCCGTTTACACCGGGGCTGGTGATTTGTAAAACAAGGTCGACTTTAAAGATTCGACCGTGTCACGAGCAGCAGCTTCCAGCGACGCCGGATCCGGCGGGGACAAGGGCAGGAAACAGTTGCGCTGGCCAGCAAGTCGACCTCACGGTGCAACTCATCGTGCGTCCGCGTCGCGCCGCCGGTGCAGTTGTCTTCGCAGGCCCTCGCGTGTCGAAGCCTCTGCTCCGGTCTTGCGCTGCCTCTCGACGTTGCGACCCTGTGCGGAGGCTTGGTCCAGGACTTGATCCGCCGACTGAATTAGGCCGGCTTCTTCTAATTCGCGCAGGTAATCTCCAGTACTGATCAGGCCAACGCGATTATCGAAGATGGCGCGCCGCTTCAAGATGTCGCTATCTTCGAAGAGGAGGAGCGCCTCGGAGTCTGGGTAAACTCTGAGATATCGCTCAAGCGCTTCCACGGCGGCCTGTTCACCGAGACCCCTGATGGAACGTCCTTCTTCGAGGCGCCTCTGCTGATCAATGCCGATGTCTGTCGGTACGATCCGGATGGCCTCGATATGATCGTTGATCCACGCGACAATCTGCTCCGCTCCGGGTGCGCCGTGAACCCGGGTCGCTTCTATATAGACCGCATCCGGTATGCTGACGCCGATCCCGGGCCGAAGCAAAACGTCGAGGGAATCAGCCAGCACCAACGTCAGCAGCGGGGAGGTGTCTGTTACGATCAGGCTGTACACGGTTTTAACGCCGAGCCTGCAACGCGGCACGGATGATCGCCCGACCGCGCCGCCGAGCATCCACGTTGGGACCCTCCATCGGGGCAAGAGGCGGGCGCAGCCCGAGTTCTCCCAAGGCACCGAGCACCTCGACATAATCTTCGAAGCCGCGCTCGCGAAGTTCGTGCCACGTGATGCCACCTTCCGCATAGCTTCGGATGAGAACGTCTCGTTCGCCCGGTCGCATAAGCATTTCTCCGTGACAGGCAATCTAGCAGAATGTCCGCCCCGGTGTATTGCTCCCATTGCATCCATCCGCGGCATCATTTATGGAACGTTCCAACTTCGGAGCTAGAGGGCGGCAGGATGGAGCGGAGGGCGACGATCATCGATATCGCGCAGTCCGCCGGCGTGTCCAAATCGACCGTATCGCTGGTGCTGAACGGCAGCCCCCAGGTGAAGCCCGAGAAGCGAGCCGCCGTTCGCCGCGCCATGGACGATCTCGGCTACGTCTATAATCGCTCGGCCGCCAACCTGCGCAACCCGCACTCGCGCATCGTAGGCATGGTAATCAACGATCTCTCCAACCCGTTCTTCGCGGAACTCGCCATCGGCATCGAGCGCGTACTCCGCACCTCGGGCTACGTGCCGTTTCTGGCCCATACCGACGAAAGCCTCGTCCGGCAGGCGGAGGTCGTGCGTTCCATGCGCGAACATGGGGCATCCGGCCTCATCCTCTGCCCCACCGCCGACAGCGACGCTGACGAGATCAACGGCATCGCGTCGCTCGGCCTTCCCATCGTGCTCGCGATCCGCCGCGTCGAAGGCGCGCGGGCGTCGCTCGTTTGTTCGGACAACCGGGCAGGCGCCCGGCGCGTCACCCAGCATCTCATCGGCCTTGGGCACCGCCACATCGCCTTCCTGGGCGGCGTGCCGCCCACCTGCGTCCGCCAAGACCGGATCGCCGGTTTCAGGGAAGCCATCGACGCGGCAGGACTCGCGTTCGAGCCGGGGCTCGTCATCGAGAGCGCGCCGAGCAAGGACGGCGGCTTCGCGGCCATGATGGGGCTCGTGACGCGTGGCGACCGGCCCAGCGCGGTCGTCTGCTTCAACGACGTCGTGGCGATAGGCGCCATGCTGGCCCTGTTCCGGCCAGGGCTCGTGCCGGGAGTCGACATGTCTGTCACGGGCTTTGACGACACCGCCGAAGCCCGTCAGGTCTCCCCGGCGCTGACCACGGTTTCGGTCCATGGGGGCGAACTCGGGGAGCGGGCCGCCCAGATGCTGCTGCGACGCATGGCGGCGGCCGAGGGGGCGACGTCGCCGTCCGGATCAGCGGCCCTGACGACCGAGACCTACATCGGGGAGGCGCGTCTCGTCGTGAGGGACAGCAGCGGCGCACCCCTCATCAGAAAGGCTATAGCATGACACACGAACCGGTCCGCTGGGGCATCGTCGGCGCCACGACCATCGCGAAGGAATGGGTGATCGATGCCATCCGCGAGGCGGGCGGCATCGTGGCAGGCGTCATGTCGAGCGATGCCGCACGGGGACGCGCCTATGCCGAACAGAACGGCATCCCGTATTCGACCACCGACCTCGACGCGCTACTCGCGAGCGGCATCGATGCCGTCTACATCGCCACCACTAACGAATGGCACAAGCCCCAGACGCTGGCGGCAGCAGCGGCCGGCAAACACGTGCTCTGCGAGAAGCCGCTGGCGCTCACCCTCGATGACGCCCGTGAGATGGTCGAGGCCTGCCGCGCCGCCGGCGTGGTGATGGGCACCAACCACCACCTGCGCAATGCCGGAACGCATCGGGCGATGCGCGAGGCCATCAAGGCCGGCCGGATCGGCAAGCCGCTGTTCGCCAAGGTGGCCCACGCGGTCTACCTGCCCGAACACCTGCAGGGGTGGCGCCTGACGAGCCCCGATGCGGGCGGGGGCGTCGTGCTCGACATTACGGTGCATGACGCCGACACGCTGCGCTTCGTCCTCGACGACGAGCCCGTCGCTGTGACCTCCATGACCCAGAGCGGTGGCCTTGCCTCCGCGGGCCTTCCGGACGGCGCCATGACACTGGCGCGCTTCCGGAGCGGCCTCATCGCCCAGATGCACGATGCCTTCACGACGCCATTCGCCAAGACCGGCTTCGAGGTGCATGGCACGGAGGGATCGCTCTACGCGGAGAACTGCATGACCCAGCGCCCCGTCGGCACCGTCGTCCTGCGCACCAGGACGGGCGAGGAGCAACTCCCTATCGACCACGGCAACCTCTACGTCCGCAGTGTGAGCGCGTTTCAGGATGCGCTGCGCGGCATCGGCCAGCCGAGTGCCAACGGCGCCGATGGGGTGCGCTCCATGGCGCTGGCGATCGCGGCGATCGAATCCGCCAGGACCGGCCGCGAAGTCGCGGTCGAGCCGGGCCTCTGATCGGATGGCCTTTCCCCGCGTGCTTTCGGCGGAGGATGCCGCCGGTCTCATTCCCGACGGCGCGGTGCTGACCGTATCGGCGGCCTCCGGCCTCGGCTGCCCGGATGCGATGCTGGGCGCCATCGGGCGGCGCTTCGATGCGACGGGTCACCCCAAGAACCTGACGACCCTCCACCCCATCGCGGCCGGCGACATGTGGGGCATCAAGGGCATCGACCACCTTGCCAAGCCTGGGTTGTTAGCGAAGATCATCGCCGGTTCGTACCCGTCCGGCCCTTCGTCGGCCGAGCCGCCAAAGATCTGGCAGATGATCGAAGCCGACGCGATCCCGGCCTACAATGTGCCCTCAGGCGTCCTGTTCGACATGCACCGTGAGGCTGCGGCCAGGCGCCCGGGGGTCCTCACGAAAGTCGGCCTCGATACCTTTGCGGACCCGAACCGCCAGGGCTGCGCCATGAACGCCCGCGCGGCCGCCGATCCCCTGGTTCGCCATGTCGACTTCGAGGGCGAGGACTGGCTGTTCTTCAAGACCATCGTGCCCGACGTCGCGATCATCCGGGCGACGACGGCCGACGAGCGCGGCAACCTCTCCTTCGAACATGAGGGCGCCTATCTGGGATTTCTTGAACAGGCCCTGGCGGTGCGCAACAACGGCGGGCTCGTCATCGCGCAAGTGAAGCGTCTGGCGAAAAGCGGCACCCTGAAGCCTTTCGCGGTGGCGGTGCCGGGTATTTTCGTCGACATCATCGTTGTCGCACCCGACCAGATGCAGACCACGCACACGCTCTACGAGCCGGCCATTTCCGGCGAGGTGTTCCGCCCGGTCTCCAGCTTCGAAATCCCGGAGTTCGACATCGGCAAGGTCATCGCGCGGCGCGTGGCGCAGGAGATGCGCTTTGGCGATGCGGTCAACATCGGCTTCGGCATCTCGGCCAACGTCCCGCGCATCTTCATCGAGGAAGAGCGGCACGGCGATGTGACCTGGATGATCGAGCATGGCGCCGTGGGCGGCGTGCCGTTGCTGGACTTCCAGTTCGGCTGCTCGTCGAATGCCGAGGCCATCGTTCCCTCGCCGGTCAATTTTACCTATTTCCAGGGTGGTGGCTTCGACGCCTCGCTCCTGTCCTTCCTGCAGATCGACCGCGACGGTTCGGTCAATGTCTCGCGCCTCCCGGCCAAGCCCCATGTGACCGCCGGGGCCGGGGGGTTCGTCGACATCACGGCCCGCGCCAAGCGCATCGTGTTTTCGGGCTACTTCACGGCCGCAGCCAAGCTTGGGGTCGAGGACGGCGAACTGGTGATCGCGCGCGAGGGCAAGGTGAAGAAGCTCGTGAACCGGATCGATCATGTCTCCTTCTCGGGCCGGCGCGCGGTCGAACAGGGTCAGCACATCACCTACGTGACGGAGCGCTGCGTCATGGTGCTGACGAGGGGCGGCCTCGCGGTGACCGAGATCGCGCCCGGTGCGGACCTCGAGCGTGACATCCTGGGTCAGTCCGAGTTTCCGCTACTGGTCCCCGAAATCCCCAAGCTCATGGAGGCGGCGCTGTTCCGACCCGAGAAGATTGGTTTGACCTTGAGGCCATCCGCATGAGCGGCGGAGTCCACCTCGACCTCGCCGGCGGCGTCGCGACCATGACGCTGGCCCGCCCCGAAAAGATGAATGCGCTCGACGAGGCGATGATCGAGGCTCTTGTCGCGGCGACGTCCCGCATCGATGGCGACGCCTCGGTTCGTGTCGCGATCCTCACGGGTGAAGGCAAGGCCTTTTGCGCTGGCGGCGACATCGCAGCC
>CAXSEU010000217.1:0-2012 GCA_964236485.1 uncultured Lichenihabitans sp.
GTCGTGTCGCGCCACCGCCTCGGCTTCGCCGAACATGCCTACGAGCGCCAGCACCAAAACGAGGCTCTGGCGGATGCGCGGATCGGCCCGCTGGCTCCCGGCCGCCCGGCGCAGGGCGTCCTCGGCTTGCGGCAAGCGCTTGGCGAGCGCGTAGGAGAGGCCCTGGTTCGACAGCACCACCGGCTCGTCGGGGGAAATCTTGAGGGCGGCCTCATAATAGCCGAGCGCCGCCGCGTGGTCGCCCATCTGGTCCGCGACCGTGCCTTGAGCCGAAAGTATGGTCCAATCCGGCCGCTCCGGCGTGTGGGCCCGCGCCAAAACGTCGGCCGCCTCTTTCAGTCGCCCGGCATCGCCGAGGGCCTTGCCGTAGGCGCCCAGAACCTGCAGGTCGTAGGGGTTCTTGATGGCGGTCGTCTCCAACACGGCGGCGGCCTGGGAATATTGCGTCAGCCCCCGCAAGGCGCGCGCATAATTGATGGCGGCGGTCTTGTCCGCGGGATCGGCATCGTGACGCCGGCCCCATTCCGCCGCGTAATCCCTCAAGCCGGATGTCGTGGCAGGCAGGGAGGTCGCGACCGAGCCCGTCTGGTCG
The DNA here is from genome assembly GCA_964236485.1 of uncultured Lichenihabitans sp. Lineage (GTDB taxonomy): Bacteria > Pseudomonadota > Alphaproteobacteria > Rhizobiales > Beijerinckiaceae > Lichenihabitans. The sequence goes on from CAXSEU010000217.1 coordinate 593, forward strand.
CGATCGGTGACGCAACCGCCGAGCGTCACCAGCAGCAGCAGGCCGAGAACCGCGCGAAACTTGGCGGTAAGACCGTGATGGGAATATCCTGTCATCGCAGCGGTGGTTCCCGGAGCGTCCAGGGTTGCCGCCAGGCGCTTCCCCGAACCGCCCCAGTGATAAATCGTTAACCCTAACACGGTGTTAACGGGCCCGAATTGCCGCCTCCACCGCGTTGCGGCCACAGGAGCGATCATGGTTTTCGCCGACAAAGCCGCGCCCGCCGTGCCGATTCGCCTCGTCACCAAGGCTGACTGGGGACGGGTGTCGTCGAGCCTGGCGCCCGCCGATGCGGCCTTTGCCAAGGCCTGCGGGTTCGAGGGCAGGGCGGGGCAGCACTGCCTGCTTCCCGGGCCGGGGGGCGAACTCGCCTCTGTCCTGTTCTGCAGGGAGGCTCGGGAGGCCGCCGGTTTCGATCCGTTCTTGCCCGGGAAGCTGGCGACCGTCCTTCCGGCCGGGGTCTACGCCTTCGCCGAACCGGGCGAGGACGCCGGCCTCGCGGCGCTCTCGTGGCTTCTCTCGGGCTATCGGTTCGGCCGCTATAAGGCATCGTCCGGCGGGCTCGACCGTCCCCGGCTCGTGGCGCCGGCGGGCGTCGACGCGCAGCGGATCGAGCGTACCGCCGAAGGCATCTTCCTCGCGCGCGACCTCGTCAACACGCCCGCCAACGACCTCGGGCCGGATGCGCTGGAAGCTGCGGTGCTGACCTTGGCGCAGCGCCATGGTGCGACGAGCCGCACCATCCGGGGCGAGACGCTGGCGCGAGACTACCCGCTGATCCACGCCGTGGGGCAGGCCGCCGCCGAGGCCCCGCGCCTCGTCGAACTCACCTGGGGGCCGGCGGATGCCACGAAGGTGACGCTGGTCGGCAAGGGCGTCACCTTCGATACCGGCGGGCTCGACATCAAGCCCGAATCCGCCATGGCGCTGATGAAGAAGGACATGGCCGGCGCCGCGACCGCCATGGGTCTCGCCCACATGGTCATGGCCTCGGGGTTGAGGCTGAGATTGAGGGTGCTCTTGCCGATCGTCGAGAATGCCGTCTCGGCTTCGGCGTTTCGGCCGGGCGACATCTACAAGAGCCGCAAGGGGCTGACGGTCGAGATCGGCAACACCGACGCGGAAGGGCGACTGATCCTGGCCGATGCGCTCGCGCTGGCCTGCGAGGACGAGCCCGATCTCCTCTTCGACTTCGCCACCTTGACCGGCGCCGCCCGCGTGGCGCTGGGTCCCGACCTGCCGGCCTTCTACACCGACGAGGCGGACCTCGCCGGGAGGATCGAAGCGCAGGGGCGGATCAGCAACGACCCGGTCTGGCGGTTGCCCCTCTGGCGCCCCTACGAGAGCCTGCTCGACGGCAAAGCCGCCGACGTCAACAACA
>CAXSEU010000217.1:2022-3206 GCA_964236485.1 uncultured Lichenihabitans sp.
ACATCTCCGGCGGCCCCTTCGCGGGCTCCATTACGGCCGCGCTCTTCCTCGGCAAGTTCGTCACTCCGGGGATATCGTGGGCGCATTTCGATCTTTACGGCTGGAACCCCACCACCAAGCCAGGACGGCCCGAGGGCGGCGAGGCGCCGACGGCACGCCTGCTCTTCGATCTCCTCACCGAACGGGCGGAGCGATCATGAGCGCCGTTCCACGCGACCCTCGCCGCACCGCCGCCCGGCCCGATCTCGCCGCCGCCTCGTTGCGCGGGCAGGTGGAGGCGACGCGCTTCGTCGAGGGCCGGCCGGCATGGGTACGGGCGGCCGCTGCCGACGTCAGGCGCCGCCCGGAGCCCGAAGCGCCCCTCGACACGCAGGCGCTGTGCGGCGAACGCGTGACCGTCTACGACGAGCAGGAAGGCTGGGCCTGGGCACAGCTCGAGGACGACGGCTACGTGGGCTATCTCCCGGCCGAGGCCCTGGGTGCAAGTCCGAAGGGAGAGCCGACCCACCGCGTCGCGGCGTTGCGCTCCTTCCTCTTCCCGGGCCCGGACATCAAGCTGCCGCCGCTCGACGCCCTGCCGCTCGGCGCCAGGATAACGGTGATAGAGACCCGAGGCGATTTCCTGCGCCTCGATGCCGGTTATCTTTGGGCCCGCCACCTCGTGCCCATTGGGGTCGCGGAGGCCGATTTCGTCACGACGGCGGAGCGTTTCCTCGGCGTGCCCTACCTCTGGGGTGGCAAGACGGCGCTCGGGCTCGATTGTTCGGGTCTCGTGCAACTGTCCCTCGCATCGGCCGGCCGCGCGGCGCCGCGCGACAGCGGCCCGCAGGAACAGGAGTTGGGCCCCCCGCTTGGCGCCGGCGAAACGCCGCGGCGCGGCGACCTCGTGTTCTGGCAAGGTCATGTCGGCATCCTGCGCGATGCCGACATGCTGCTCCACGCCAATGGATACGCCATGGCGGTGACGTCCGAGCCCCTGGCCGAGGCGGTGACCCGGACGGAAGCCGCGGGCGCCGGCCCGGTAACGAGCGTGAGGAGAACCTAGGCGCATGCCGTCGCCGACATGCGCCTTGACCAGCGATTCCAGCCACGAATGCGGTGCGGTCGAGTCGTGCCAGGCCTCCAGCGGACGAACGAACGGCGCCATGGCCTGTACGACCGGCACGCCGAGCGAATCCAACTGC
>CAXSEU010000217.1:3216-3971 GCA_964236485.1 uncultured Lichenihabitans sp.
GCGCGATGAGGATCAGACGAAGCTGCGTTCCAGCGTCGCGCATTCCTGCAGGAACTCGGCCCGCATGGCCTTGTCGGTCGCCAGTTCACCGTGGAAGGACGTGTTGATCATGCGGCTTTGATGGGAGGCCAGCACGCCCCGATGGGTCTTGCACATGTGAACGGCGCTGATCCGCACCGCGAGGCCCCGAGGCGCCGTGGCTTCCACGATGAAGCGCTCGATCTGCTTCACCAATTCCTCCTGGATCTGCAGGCGCGCGGCGAAATGGTCGACGATCCGGTCGTATTTCGACAGTCCGATGATCTTGCCGCCACGCGCGGGGAGGATGCCGATCGTCGCGTGGCCGTAGATCGGCATGAGATGGTGGGCGCAGGTCGAACGAACCGTAACCGGGCCGGTGACGATGAGATCCGTGAAGGCGCCGACATTGTCGAATTCGGTGATCCTCGGGGGTGCCGCGAACCTGCCCCTCAGGGTCTCTTCCACCAGCAACCGGGCCACGCGGGCGGGTGTGTCACGGGTGTTGTGATCGTCGGCGTGGTCGACGCGCAGGATGTCGAACAACTCTTCGATCTTGCGGGCCGCGGCGGCCTTCATGGCGTCCCGCTCGGGAGTTGACAGCCCGCCCGGCACAGCTTGATTGCCGAGCATCATGGGTCTTCGTAAGGCGAGATCTTCGTTCAATGTGAGTTCCGCTTCGCGCCTATGCTATCAGACCCCGGAAGAACGGCCTATCGAATCTGGCGCGTCTGCGG
>CAXSEU010000217.1:3981-6361 GCA_964236485.1 uncultured Lichenihabitans sp.
TGTTTGCCCGAGCGTGATGGCAGCGGTATGACGGGAACCGGACGCTGCGGCTCGCCACGTCTTGGATCAGCGGGGAACGGTTCAGCATGAACGCCATTTCGCGTGGCTTGCGACATGCTTCGGCCTGTCCGCACGATTGTCCCTCCACCTGCGCGCTCGAGGTGGAGGTTCTCGAGGGAGGCCGGATCGGGCGGGTCTACGGCGCGGCGGACAACAGCTACACGGCCGGCGTCATCTGCGCCAAGGTGGCCCGCTACGCCGAGCGCGTCCACAATCCCGATCGTCTCACCCGGGCGCTGGCGAGGACCGGCCCCAAAGGATCGGGGCAGTTCAGGGCCATTCCGATCGAGGAGGCGCTGGACCGGGCGGCCGAGGGATTGCTGGCCGCCGAGCGTCGCGACGGAGCGCAAAGCGTCTGGCCGTACTACTATGCGGGCACGATGGGCCTCGTGATGCGCGACGGCATCAACCGGCTGCGCCACGCCAAGCGCTACTCGGGGCAGTATTCGACGATCTGCACCACCCTGTCCTGGGCCGGCTACATGGCCGGCCACGGCCGCATGACGGGCGCCGACCCGCGCGAGATGAGCCAGTCGGATTGCGTTGTCCTCTGGGGCACCAATGCCGTGGTGACGCAGGTCAACGTCATGACGCATGCCGTCGAGGCGCGGAAAACGCGAGGCGCCAGGATCGTCGCGGTCGACATCTATGACAACGCCACCATGCGGCAGGCCGATGTCCGCCTGCTGGTGCGTCCGGGCACCGACGCGGCGCTGGCCTGCGGGGCCATGCACGTGCTGTTTCGCGACGGCTTCGCCGACCGGGACTACCTTGAGCGGTTCACCGACGACCCGGCGGGGATCGAGGCGCATCTCGCCAGCCGCACGCCAGAATGGGCTTCCGCCATCTGCGGCGTTCCGGCGGCCGATATCGAGGCCTTCGCGCATCTCCTCGGCGAGCGGCCTCGCGCCTTCTTCCGCCTCGGCTACGGTTTCGCCCGATCGCGCAACGGCGCCGTCTCGATGCACGCGGTCTCCTGCCTCCCGGTCGTATTGGGCAGCTGGCAGCACCTCGGCGGCGGCGCGCTGCATTCGAATTCGGGCATGTTCGGCTGGAACAAGGGGCTCATCGAGGGCCTCGACCTGCGCGATCCTTCCGTTCGGCAACTCGACCAGTCGCGGATCGGCGCCGTGCTGACGGGCGACGCGGAAGCCCTTCGGCAGGGTCCTCCGGTCACGGCGCTCTTCATTCAGAACACCAATCCGGTCACGGTTGCGCCGGACCAGGATATCGTCAAGCGAGGCTTCGCGCGCGAAGACCTCTTCACCGTCGTTCACGAGCAGGTGATGACCGACACGGCCCGTTTCGCCGACATCGTGCTGCCGGCCACGATGTTCGTCGAGCACGACGACATCTACCAGGGCGGAGGCCAGCAGCACATCCTGCTCGGCCCCAAGCTGGTCGAGCCGCCGGGGGCGTGCATGAGCAACCACGATGTCGTCTCGGCTCTGGCGCGCCGTCTCGGCGTCGACCATCCGGCCTTCGCCCTCAGCCCGCGCGCGCTCATCGACGCGACGCTGCGGGCCTCGGGTCGAGGCACGCTGGCCGAACTCGAGGAGCGGCGCTGGCTCGACTGCCAACAGCCCTTCGAGCAGGCACACTTCCTCGACGGTTTCGGCTGGCCCGACAGGAAGTTTCGCTTCCGGCCCGACTGGAGCGGGGCCGCCGCCCCGATGCCGGGCGGCCCGGGGCCCGCGTCGCACGTCATGCCGGCGTTCCCGGGCCATTGGGCCGCCACCGAGGAGAGCGACACGGAGTTCCCGTTCCGGCTCGCCACCAGTCCGGCCCGCAACTTCCTCAATTCCTCCTTCACCGAGGCGCCGACCTCGCTCGCCAAGGAGGAGCGCCCGACCGTCATGATCCATCCGGACGATGCCGGTCGGGCCGGGATCGCGGAGGGGGCGCGGGTGGAACTGCGCAGCCCGCGCGGCGCCGTGCGCTTGCACGCGAAACTCTTCGACGGACTGCGCCCGGGCGTGCTGGTCGCCGAATCGATCTGGCCCAACGCCTTCTACGAGGACGGCCGCGGCATCAACACCTTGACGGGCAGCGACGCTCCGGCCCCGCTCGGCGGCGCGGCCTTCCACGACAACAAGGTGTCGATCCGCGCGCTGCCTTAAGCTGCATAGGCGTCCGCCGTATTCGGACGCCTATGCAGCAGCCCGAGCACCGATCATGGCGGACGGCAGGCTAATCCGGTGAAGCGCATAAGGCGCCTCATCCTGAGCCGGGTCCGGTCGGGCCGTGTCGAAGGACGGGGGCCGCCCCCGTCCTTCGACCTGCTCGGAATGAGGGTCGACCCGAACGCTGCCGCTCGGCA
>CAXSEU010000218.1:0-6349 GCA_964236485.1 uncultured Lichenihabitans sp.
CCTCCGCCACATCCGCCCCGTCGATCAGCAATTGTCCCTCGGAAGGGCGCTCGATGAGGGTGAGGATCCGGCTCAGCGTCGACTTGCCCGACCCGGACTCGCCGACTACGGCCAGGGTTTCCCCCGCGTAGAGGGACAGGGAGACGCCGACGAGGGCCTTCACCGTGGCGCTCTTGCCGAACAGCCCGTGCTTGACCGCGTAGAAGCGGGAAAGATCCCGGGCCTCGAGCACGGGGCCGGCCCGCTCGGCAGCCTCCGTCATGCCGGGATCCTGTCCGAAACGACGCGCGGGGGCGTCGGCACGCCTCGGACCAGGGGAATGTGGCACAGGGCGCGGCCGAGTTGCGGGCTGGCCGGTATCGGCTTCCGGGTGCGGCAGAGATCGAACCTCAGGGCGCAACGCGGCTCGAACACGCACGCCGGCGGCCGATCGAACTGGCCGGGCACCACCCCCGGGATCGCGGGCAGCCTCCGGGCCTGGGCGCGCTCCGGCAAGGCGGCCAGCAGCGCCTCCGTATAGGGGTGATGCCGATCGGCGAAAAGGGCCGCGGTGTCGTTGGTCTCGACCGCCCTGCCCGCATATTGCACGACCACGCGATGCGCGACTTCCGCCACGACGCCCATATCGTGCGTGATGAGGACCAGACCGACCCCCGTGTCGCGCTGCAGGGCAAGCAGGAGGTCGAGGATCTGCGCCTGGATGGTGACGTCGAGCGCCGTCGTGGGCTCGTCGGCGATCAGGAGCTTCGGGTTGCAGCTGATCGCCATGGCGATCATCACCCGCTGACTCATGCCGCCCGACAGTTGGTGCGGGAAGGCGCGAAGCCGACGCTCGGGTTCGGGGATGCCGACCTTGGCGAGGAGCTCGATCGCCCGGCTCTGTCTCGCGGCGCGGCCGAGGCCGCTGTGCGCCTTCAGCATCTCCTTGATCTGGAACCCAACGGTGAAGCACGGGTTCAGCGAGGACATCGGCTCCTGGAAGATCATCGCCATGTCGCGGCCGACGATGCTCCGTCTATCCCTAGGACTGATACGGAGCAGATCACGGCCGCTGAAGGTCATGCGATCGGCCGTGATCTTGGCCGTCCAAGGCAGGAGTCCCATGATGGCCAGCATGGCGACCGACTTGCCGGATCCCGACTCGCCCACCACGGCCAGGACCTCGCGCTGCTCGACGCTGAGGTCGACGCCATCGACGGCCGTGAAGGACCCGGATCGCGTGGTGAAACTGACTGTCAGATTGCGGATATCGAGGAGTGCCACTAGCTCCGCCTCATCTTGGGATCGAGCGCGTCGCGCAGGCCATCGCCGGCGAGGTTGATGGCGACGGCGGTGATCAGGATCGCCAGCCCGGGAAAAGTGACGATCCAGGGCTGGGAGCGAATGAATTCGCGCGAATCGGCGAGCATGGAGCCCCATTCAGGGGTTGGCGGTTGCGCTCCGAGCCCCAGAAAGCCCAGCGCCGCCGCTTCCAGGATGGCATCCGACACGCCGAGCGTCGCCTGGACGATCAATGGCCCAAGACAGTTCGGCAGCACGGTCACGAAGGCGAGCCTCAGGCCGGAAACACCCGAGACCCGCGCGGCCGTCACATAATCCTTGTCGAGTTCGCCAAGCGCCGAGGCGCGCACGAGGCGAACATAGCGGGGCAGGAACACGATGGTCACCGCGATGATGGTATTGGTCAGGCTCGGACCCAGGATGGCGACCGCCAGGATCGCCAGCACCAGATCCGGGACCGACATGATGAGATCCATGACGCGCGTCACAGCAACGTCGACAACGCTGTTGAACGCGGCCGCAAGGCCGAGCACGACGCCGATGCCGAAGGACACGATCATGACTGACATGCCGATCAGCAGCGAGATGCGCGCGCCGTAGATGAGGCGGGAGAGCATGTCCCGGCCAAGGCCATCGGTGCCGAGCACGAAACGCAGGCTGCCGCCCTCCATCCAGAACGGCGGCGCCTTGACGGCGTCCCGGAACTGCTCCAGCGGCGAATAAGGCGCTACGACGTTGGCGAAGATCGCCACGAGCGCGATGAGGAGCGCCACGGCCGCGCCCAGCACCGCGCCCCGATTCTCGCGGAAGGCGTGCCAGAACGCCGCGAGGGACGACGGCGGTGCCGTGGCCTTGACGTTCGGCAGCGAGGTGGCGGCGGCGTCAACGGCCATGGCTGATCCGCGGATTGATGATGCCGTAGACGACGTCGACCAGGAGGTTGACCAGGATCACAACGGACGAGATGAGGATGATCCCGCCCTGGAGGGCGGGATAGTCCCGCCTCGAGATGGACTCGATGAGCCAATGGCCGACGCCCGGCCACGAGAAGATCGTCTCGGTCAGCACCGCGCCGGCCAGCAGCGTTCCCGTCATCAGCCCGATCACGGTGACGACCGGGATCAGCGCGTTTCGCAAGGCATGCAGGCCGACCACTCGCAGGGGCGACAGCCCCTTGGCGCGCGCGGTGCGGACGTAATCCTCGCTCAGGACTTCCAGCATGGACGAGCGCGTCATCCGGGCGATGACCGCGAGCGGGATGGTGCCGAGCACGATCGCCGGCAACATCAGGTGGTGGAGCGCGTCCAGGAAGGCACCCTTTTCGCCCGACAGGAGGCTGTCGATCAGCATGAAGCCGGTGACAGGCTCGTAATCGTAGAGGATGAGGTTGATCCGCCCTGACACCGGCGTTAGGCCCCAGCGTTCCGAAACCAGCATGATGAGCAAGAGGCCCCACCAGAAGATCGGCATGGAATAGCCGGTGACCGACAGCCCCATGAGCACCTGGTCGTACCAGCTGCCGCGCTTCACGGCCGCGAAGACCCCCATGGGAACACCGAGCACCACCGCGAGCAGCATGGCCGTGAGGGAGAGTTCGACCGTGGCCGGAAAGAGCGTCAGGAACTCCGTCAGGATGTTGCCGCTGGTCGAGAGGGACGTGCCGAAGTCGCCGTGCAGGAGCCCCCAGGCGTAATCGCCGAACTGCTTCCAGACCGGCTGATCGAGACCCAACTGGTGACGCATGGTCGCGAGACGCTCGGGCGTTATGCCATGCTCGCCGGTCCTCACTTCGACCGGGTCGCCCGGGACCAGCCGGATCGCGACGAAGGTCAGGAACGTCAGGGCGATGAAGGTCGGGATCGTCAGGGAGAGGCGTCTGAGGAAAAAGCGGATCATGCCTCAGGCGTTCCGCAGGAGGGCGGTTTGGATGATGAAGCAATCCTGCACGAAGGCGCTGACGTCGATGCGGGTCGAGCGCAAGATACCGTGAGCAATGTCGTTGCGGGTGGCATAATGAAACATCGCTCTGGCCCAAGCGGAACCCCGCCCGGCGTCCCGATCCAGCACCAGCGCCGCGCGATCCTCGAAGCTCAATCCGGACAGTCGTTTGTCATCCGGATTGTAAAGATACCAGGAGCGGCGGACGTGCCAGTCAGTACCCGCACGCCGCCGCCGAATGGCTTCCCGGCAGATATCGGAGATCTCGACTTCGAGCTGGCCCCGGCACAGCAGGAAATAGGCTTGATCATCGAGGATTTGACGGGCTTCGACTTGAACCGTCGCGGCCGTCGACGCTGCTGTTCTTTCCGCCTCGAAACTCGCATCGAGCAACTGGTAGGCGGCCAAAAGCCGAGCCAGTTGCTTCACTCCAGAGCCTTGATCAGGCTCAATCGCGTGAACGGAGCTTCATGGATCCGATCCGTGAGATCAGCAATTCGCCAGTTCGCTGGTTCGAAGCTCTCCGATCGATCCACAATCAGGTAGTGTCGGTTTGATAGGATCAGGTCGACTCGGCCATTGTTGCCGATAATCCAGAGATTGCGCGGCTCTAGCTTGCCGCGATAGACCCCGTCCTGATCAAGGCGCAGCACGGGGATCGCCTGGGGTGACATGGCGAACCGCTGCATGAGTTCCTCGTGCATCGCCAGCGTGCCGCCGTCCGAGGCGACCCAGCCGGATGGGAGCCAGGCCACGATATCGGCATACAGGTCGGCGATGCGCCTCTTCCAGTCCTCCACACGTCGCTCGACGTAAACGCGATCGATACGATCCTCGGTTAGTTCTTCCAACGCGTTCATGGTGCATCTCCGACCCGACAGGCGGCCGAGCTTTCGCCCGGCCGCCGCCTGCCTCATTTCAGATCGACGCCATCGAACTGGTTGCGCCCGAGCGGGCTCATCTTGAAGTCGACCACGCTCTTGCGGATCGGCTCGTACACCACCGAATGGGCGATGTTGAGTACCGGTTCGTCGTTATGCTGGATCTGCTGCATGTCGCCGTAGATCCTTGTCCGTTCGGCCTGGTCGGTGACCTGGCGGGCCTGCTCCAACCCAGCGTTGAACTGCGGATTGCACCACTTGGCGATGTTGGCTGCGGCCGGCTTGCCGCCGGGGCAGCCCAGGAAGAAGAAGAAATTGTCCGGGTCGCCGTTGTCGCCTGTCCATCCGAACTCCGCCATGGTGGCTTCGCCGTTCTGGATGCGCTTTCGATACTCGCCCCATTCGTAGGTGACGAGCTTGGCGTTGACGCCGACCTTGGCGAGGTCCGATTGCATCATCTCGGCGATGCGCTTGGCGTCGGGGTTGTAGGGCCGCTGAACCGGCATGTACCAGAGGTCGACGTCGAGGGGCCCGGTCACACCGGCGTCCTTCATCATGGCCTTGGCCTTTTCCGGATCGTAGGGCCAGTCGACGATCTTGTCGTCGTAAGCCCACATGGTCGGCGGGATGAGGTTCTTGGCCGGCTGGCCGGCACCGAGATAGACATCCTTGATGATCGAGGCCTTGTCGATCGCCATGCTGAGCGCCTGCCTGACCTCCTTCTTGTCGAACGGCGGCTTGGTGGCGTTGAACGCCAGATAGCCGATGTTGAGCCCCGCCTGGGACAGGACGTCGATGTCCGGGTCCTTCTTCATCTCGGCGAGGTCGGCCGGGCGCGGATAGGGCGCCACATGGCACTCGCCGGTCTTCAACTTGGAATATCGCGCCGTGGGGTCGGGCGTGATGGCGTAGACGAGGTCGTCGATCTTCGGCTTGCCACCCCAGTAGTTCGGGTTCGCCTTGAAGCGGATGATGGCATCCTTCTGGTAGGCCGAGAACACGAAGGGGCCGGTGCCGACCGGGATCTGGTCGAAGAGTTCCGGGGTCTTGGCCTTCAGCATCGCGTCGGCAAACTCGGCCGACTGGATGGTGGCGAAATCCATCGCGAGGTTCGCCAGGATGGCGACATTGGGCTCCGAGAGCGTGAAGACGACGGTGTAATCGTCCTTCTTCTCGATGCTCTTCACGAGCTTCGGCATGTCCATGTCCGAGTAATAGTCGAATTGGCCGCCCGACACCTTGTGGAAGGGGTTCTTGTCGTCGTACTGCCGGCCGAAGGAGAACAGCACGTCGTCGGCGTTGAAGTCGCGCGTCGGCTTGAACGTCTTTGTCGAATGGAACTTCACGCCCTTGCGCAGGTGGAACGTGATGGTCATGCCATCCGGGCTGATGTCCCACTTCTCGGCGAGGCCCGGGATGACGTTGATGGTGCCGCGCTCGAATTCCACCAGCTGGTCGAAGACCGGGCGGGCGGCGTCGAGGCTGGTGCCCGTCGTGTTCAGGGCGGGGGTGAAGTTTTCGGGCGAGCCCTCGGCGCAATAGACGAGGGTCTTGGCCGAGACGGCGGTGCCGCCCAAGAGCAGGGCGGCGAGCCCGAGGCCTGCGGCATTGAGCAATTTCATTGGTGATCCTCACTCGCGTTGGGTCGTCCGACCGGGCGCGTTTTGCGCCGGACGTTCATGCTCGTCGTTTCGGCCGGGCGCACCGATCGCCCGCCCAAATCCCGAACCCCTATCGAACCGGGATTCACGCGGCCATGCAAATTGTTTCGGTGGGGAAGCGAGACGCGCTGGGCGGGTCAGTGCGCGTCGAGCGGCGGCAAGTCGAGGTGCTGCTCGACCCGTCGGAGGCGCGCCTCCAGCTCGCTGATGATGACGCCGTGGCCGATGACGGAGGTGTGGTATTCGACGACGGCGCGGCGCAGCCCAACGATCTGCTCGCGCGTCTGCTTGTGTTCGGCGGCCTGCCGGGCCTCCATGGCGATAAGATCCGAGGCGACATCCGCCCGAAGCGAGTGCATGTCGGACTTCGCCTCGGCGCGCATGTCCGTAAGCTCGGCGCGCATGTCGCGCAACAGTTGCAAGATGAGGCTTTCAGGTTCGGGGCTCATGAACGCAACCTACCCGGGTTTTCACCATCGTGCTACAGGGTATGGATCGCGCAGCCGGCGCTCGATGGCTCTGCGGCCAACGCGCCTCATCGATCGGCGTCCATGTGGCGCCCACCCCTCACATCGAGACTGGAACAGC
>CAXSEU010000219.1:0-6333 GCA_964236485.1 uncultured Lichenihabitans sp.
ATGGCCGCCATGGGGACGATCGGCTCCGTAGATCAGGCGCATCAGTTCGCTGCGTTCGGCGCCCACGAGGCCGCCGAAGCCCAAGACCTCTCCGCGGCGGACGATGAAATCGACCCCGCGCACCATTGGCCGGCGGATGAGCCCGGTGACGGTCAGCACCGGAGCATTGTCGGCAACGGATGACGATCGGTGCACCGGGTCGTTCGCGACGCCGGCGCCGACGATGGCCTCGACGAGCCCGCGTCGCGTCAGGGCCTGCGGCTCGAATTGCGTCACGCGGAGGCCGTCCCGGAACACCGACACCCGGTCGCACAGATCGAGGATCTCGTCGAGCCGGTGAGACACGTAGAGGATGGCGATCCCCTCCTGCCGCAGCTGCCGCACGATGCGGAACAGGTTTTCGGCCTCATGGGCCGATAGGGAGGCGGTGGGCTCGTCCATGACGATGAGCCGCGCCCGGCGCATGAGGGCCCGGCAGATCGACAGGAGCCAGCGCTGCGCCGTGGAGAGGCTCGCGACCCTGGCACCCAGAGGAAAGTCGATGCCGACGCGTCTCGCCACCGGAGCCACATCGGCACGAATCGCCGACCAGTCGATCAGTCCGAGCCGCGCCGGCTTCGGAACCCCCAGCATGATGTTCTCGAGGCCGCTGAGCTGACCGACGAGGTTCAGCTCCTGGTGAATGAAGCTCAGCCCGAGGGCGGTCGCCCGATGAGGCGTCGCGATCTCGACAGGCACGCCATCGAGAGCAACCGTGCCGCCGTCGGGCGCGATCACGCCCGCGAGGGCGCGGATCAGCGTCGACTTGCCGGCGCCGTTGGCGCCGACGAGGCCGTGCACCTCACCGGCCCTGATGTCGAGATCGACGCCGCGCAACGCCCGTACGCCGCCGAAGCGCTTCTCGAGACCGTTGACGACGAGGAAGGGCTGAGCGGCGGTCATCCTCGGCAGGTCCGAGTCAAGAGCGAGGCGACGATGACGTCCGGCCCGGTGCATCCTCTCCGGTCAACGGGCCGCCTCGGGGTGGTCCGCCATGAACTTGTCGACATTGTCCTTGGTGACGACGACGGCGGGAACTTCCACGGCCTTGGGTTGCCAGGACGCGCCGGCCTTCATGGCGTCGTTCAGTGTGGCCACAAGGCGCTCGCCTTCGGTGAAGCTGTCCTGCCATGCCGTTGCGGTCATATGGCCGCCCTTGATGGCCGCGAGGGCCTGCGCGTTGCCGTTCTCGCCATAAACCTTCACGTCGGTCCGACCCTGTTGACGCAAGGCTGAAATGGCGCCGATGGCCGGGTCGTCCCAGCAGCCCCAGATGGCCAGTGGCGTGCCGTCCGCCGGGTGGGCCGCGAGCCAGGCCGCGCCGTATTGGGCGCCGTCCTGGAAGAAGCCCGGGATGCGGACCTCGTTCTTCGTCACCTTGATGTCGGGCGCTCCGGCGACGATCTTGTCGAACACCTCCTCGCGTTCCCGGCAGACCTGTCCGGTGTGGTAGGTGAGGGCAAGGGCGGCGCCCTTTCCGCCGAGGTCCTTGACGATCATGTCGGCGATCGGCTGCGCCAAGGGGCCGCCGCTGCCGTTGGTCGCCACGATGCCGGCGCCCATTCCGCCGCCCCAGGTCGCCACCGGAACGTTGGCGCCCTTGGCGGCATTCAGGCCCGCACCGAGAGACGTGACGGGGAACACGAGGTCGATGATGCCCTTGGCCCCGCGCTGCACGAGGTTCTGAATGGCGGCATTGGCCTGATCGGCGCTGCCGGCGGCGTCGATCACCGACACGTCCCAGCCGAGGGCAGTGGCGGCCTTCGTGGCGCCCTGGATGAAACGCTGGTTGTTGGCCTCGTTGGCCGAGATCGACACGAGGCCGAGCAGCGGCTTCGTGTCCGCCGAGGCGGGCGATCCCAGGCAAGCCGCGCCGAGCCCCGCCGCAACGATCGACTTCAAGCGCTTGCGCATGATCTTCCCTCCGATGGAGCCGGTTCGAGCCGGACGTCCAGGTTTTACCGTTGCACCGATGGTGTCAGATCGAAATCCCCGTGGCAACCCGATCCGCCTTCCGCAACCGGCGCTGCTTGACCTTCCCATCATGGGAATCCCATATGGTTCGGGCGCCACGCTGAAGGACGCCGCAATGTCTCGGCCCGCTCGTCCGCCATCCGATTTCGCGCAAGACGTCGATGCCGTCGAAGTGATGGTCCCGGTCGAAGGGATGAGCTGCGCCTCCTGCGCCCTGCGAGTCGAACGGGCTTTGCAGGCGCTGCCGGGCGTCACCCGGGCCAGCGTCAATCTCGCGTCCGGGCGCGCGGGCGTCCACTTTGCCGGGACGGCCGATGCGGGAGCCGTCGTCCGGGCGATCGAGGATGCGGGTTACGCGGTTCCGCAGCGGACGGCCGAGATCGGGATCGGCGGCATGAGCTGTGCGTCCTGCGTGTCCCGGGTCGAGGGCGCACTCACGAAGCTGCCCGGTGTCGCGGGCGCCGCCGTGAACCTCGCCACGGGGCGCGCCACCGTCCGCTTTCAGGCTGGCGCGGTGAACGAGGCCGACCTTTGCGCCGCCGTCGAGACGGCCGGCTACGAGGCCCGGACCCTCCAGGCGGACAGGCTCGACCGCGAAACGGCGGCCCGTGAGCGGGAGACGGCGAGCCTCCGCCGCGACCTCGCGGCGGCGCTGGTGCTGTCGTTGCCGCTTCTCGTGCTCGACATGGGGTCGCACCTGTTCCCGCCTGTCCACGATCTCGTCGCCCATGGCATCGGAACACGGGTCAGCTGGGTCGTCGAGGCCGTGCTGGCAGCGCTGGTCCTGTTCGGCCCCGGACTGCGGTTCCTGCGGAGGGGCTACCCGGCACTTCTGCGCGGCCATCCCGACATGAACTCGCTCGTCGCGCTCGGCACGACGGCCGCCTACGGCTATTCGCTGGTTGCGACGGTCCTGCCGGAGGCGCTGCCGTCCGGGACGGCCAACGTCTACTACGAGGCGGCGGCCCTCATCGTCTCCCTCATTCTCCTCGGTCGATATCTCGAAGCAAAGGCTAAGGGCCGGACCAGCCAAGCGATCAGGCGCCTCGTCGCTCTCGGGCCGAAGACCGCGCGCGTGGTTCGGAACGGCCACGAGGCGGAAGTCGCGATCGCCGCGTTGCGCCTCGGCGATGTGGTTCGCGTGCGGCCCGGTGAACGGATCGCCGTCGATGGCGCCGTGGTCGCCGGCTCGAGCTACGTCGACCAGGGCATGGTCACCGGCGAACCGGTGCCCGTCGCCAAGGCGGCGGGCGACGACGTCGTCGGGGGAACGGTCAACACGACGGGCAGCTTCGACTTTCGCGTCACCGGGCTCGGCGCCGACACGGTGCTGGCCAGGATCGTGCGGATGGTCGAGGAGGCGCAAGGCGCGAAGCTCCCCATCCAGGCCGTGGTGGACCGCGTCACCGCTTGGTTCGTTCCGGTCGTGCTGGCCGCCACCGCGGCGACCTTTCTGCTGTGGATGGCGCTCGGCCCCTCGCCAGCCCTCCCGCTTGCCCTCGTGGCTGCCGTCGCGGTGCTGATCATCGCCTGCCCTTGCGCCATGGGGCTCGCGACGCCGACCTCGATCATGGTCGGCACCGGGCGCGCGGCGGAGCTTGGCATCCTGTTTCGTCACGGCGATGCGCTGCAGACGCTGCGCGAAGCCGGAACCGTGGCGCTGGACAAGACCGGCACCCTGACCGAAGGGCGGCCCCACCTGACCGACCTTGTCCCGGCGGCGGGTTTCTCGCCCGACGAGGTGCTGGCCCTGATCGCATCGGTCGAAGGCCGCTCCGAACACCCGATCGCCTCCGCCATCGTGGCCTCGGCGCGAGCCGAGGGCCTCGAGATTCGCCCCGTCGACAGTTTCGAGGCTCGACCGGGATTCGGATCGTCCGGGCGGGTCGACGGGCGCCGGGTGGAGATCGGCGCGGATCGCTTCATGCGGCGCCTCGGCGTCGACGTGACGGTGTTCGCCAGCGAGGCGAGTCGGTTCGCCGAAGAGGGCAAGAGCCCGATCTACGCTGCGATCGACGGACGTCCGGCCGGGATGGTCGCCGTTTCGGACCCGGTGCGCGCGGAGTCGCGGGTCGCGGTCCAGGGCTTGAAAGACCTGGGGCTGCGCGTCGCCATGATCACGGGCGACAATGCGCGCACCGCGCGGGCGGTCGCATGCGAGCTTGGCATCAATGATGTGGTCGCGGAGGTGCTGCCGGACGGCAAGGTGGCGGCGCTGAAAGCGCTGCGCCAGGGCGGCGGGATCGTGTTCGTCGGAGACGGCATCAACGACGCGCCGGCCCTCGCGGAGGCGGACGTCGGCATCGCCATCGGAACGGGCACGGATATCGCGATCGACAGTGCCGACGTTGTCCTCATGGCCGGCGACCTCCGCGGCGTCGTCAACGCCATCGCGCTTTCGCGGGCGGTGATGCGCAACATTCGGCAGAACCTCTTCTGGGCCTTCGCCTACAACGTGGCGCTGATCCCGGTCGCGGCGGGGGCGCTTTACGCGATCAGCGGAACGCTGCTGTCGCCGGTCCTGGCGGCGGGAGCCATGGCGGCTTCGAGCGTATTCGTCGTGACCAACGCGCTGCGCCTCCGGGGCTTTTCCCCCCGGCTTCCGCTCACGCCAGCGTCGAACCCGGCGGCCGCGCCTGTCCGGCGCGGACATCGGGCCGCCCCCGCGGAATGATGAGGTCGTCATGAACATCGGAGAAGTGGCGGCCGCTTGCGGCGTCTCTGCCAAGATGATTCGCTATTACGAAGGCATCGGCCTGATCCCGAAGGCGCGGCGCTCGGAGAGCGGTTATCGCCATTACGACGATGCGGAGGTGCACAGCTTGCGGTTCATCCGCCGCGCACGCGACTTCGGCTTCACGGTCGAGCAGCTTGCCGCGTTGCTGGCGCTGTGGCGAGACCGGAGCCGGGCGAGCGCAGAGGTCAAGGCCTTGGCCCTGACTCACGTCGACGAACTCAACCGCAGGATCGGCAACCTCCAAGCCGTGGTTCGAACCCTGTCCACCCTGGCGGACCATTGCGGAGGCGACGACCGACCCGACTGTCCGATCATCGACAACCTGACCTCTTCCGATAACGTAACCCCCGCCCCTCGAGCGCCGCGCCGCTTCGAACCAGGGTCCCGGCCCGGCAGGCGTCGCAGCAACGGCCGGCCGGCAGGGGCACTCGGCTGACGGCGGAGGGGGCCGTGCCGAGCGGGCGACAAGACCCGCTCGGGTCTTCGTTCAGCGCCGCATGCAAACGATGACGGGGTTCGTGCTCGGCTGGGCCTCGCAGCTGGCGCCCTTGCTCCCGGTGAAGTGCAACGTGCCACCATCTTGCGGACAGAGGGCGCTGATCATGGTTTCGTCATCGTTGCACGCGGCCGCCGGCTGATCGTCGATCACGCGCAAGTTCGACCCTTCACCCCGGGGTCCCGGCGAGCCGGCGATGCCCATCGGCCCGGCTTCCCCTTTGGGGCCAGCGGGCCCCGTCGCCCCCGGCTTGCCCTCTGGTCCGGCAGGTCCGACCGGCCCGATCACGCCCGCGGCACCCACGGGCCCGGCCGGACCGGTGGCGCCGGCCTTGCCCTCCGGCCCAGCGGGGCCCACCGGCCCGATCACGCCCGCGCCGCCTGCTGGACCGGCCGGACCCGTTGTGCCGGCCGTACCTTCGGGTCCCGGACCGCCGGGCTCGCCCTTCGGCCCAGCCGGCCCGATGCCCCCGGCCTCACCCTGCGGCCCTGCCGGCCCCACCGGCCCTGGCCCACCGGCGTCCCCTTTCGGACCAGCCGGTCCGGCCGGACCGATCCCTCCGGCCTCACCCTGCGGCCCTGCCGGGCCCACGGGGCCACCCGGGCCCACGTCGCCCTTCGGCCCGGCGGGGCCGATGGCGCCAATCCCTCCAGCTTCGCCCTGGGGACCGGCCGATCCCCCAGGGCCCGGCCCGCCGGTGTCGCCTTTCGGCCCGGCGGGTCCGGCCGGACCGATCGCCCCGGCCTGTCCCTGGGGACCGGCAGGCCCCACGGGGCCGGCGTCACCCTTTGGCCCTACGACGCCGGGTGCGCCCGGATCACCCTTGGGACCGGCGGGCCCCGCAGGTCCCACCTCACCCTGCGGCCCCGGCGTTCCAGACGGGCCCTGGGCACCATTGTCGCCCTTCGAACACGCCGTGAGAGCCAACGCTGATATCGCTAGAACGGCCATAGTCTTCTGCATCGCGGTTCCTCCCTGTCGACGAATTCTCGAGTGTGTGCCCGCGTCTGCCTTGCCCCGATGGATGGGTGCCATCGCGACGACGGGAGCGCCGAAGCGGACCTGCACACTGGGCAGCGACTGGCAC
>CAXSEU010000220.1:0-6326 GCA_964236485.1 uncultured Lichenihabitans sp.
CTCGCCATAGGGGGCGAGATAGGGTCCCGCGATCGCGACGGCGATGTTCACCAGGATGATCAGCAGGCCGACCACCGCGGTCGGCGGCGCCTTGTATCCGAACAGGATCATGCCGAGCTCCTTATCGGGGGTGGCGCAGGCGAGGGTTGAGGATGATCGCCATGACGTCCGCGAAGGTGTTCAGCGTGATGAAGACGGTGGCGAAGACGATGCCGCAGGCCTCGATCACCGGCACGTCGCGCTTCGTCACGGCGTCGATCATGTATTGGCCAACGCCCGGATAGGTGAAGACGTTCTCGACCACCACGACGCCGACCACCAGGTAAGCGAGGTTGAGGGCGATCACCGAAATGATCGGCGCCGCGGCGTTCGGAAGCGCATGGCGGGTCACGACGCGGGCACGGCTGAGGCCTTTCAGGAAGGCCATCTCGACATAGGCGGTCGACATCGTCGACAGCACGGAATTGCGCGTCATCCGCAGCATGTGTGCCGTGACGAGCAGCGTCAGCGTGATGGCCGGCAGCGTGACGGCCCAGATCCGGTCGCCGAGGCTGGTGTCGGCGCTCACCGTGGCCAGGGAGGGAAACCATTCGTGGTTCACGGTGAAGTTGAGGATCAGCAGGTAGCCGACGAAGAATTCCGGCATCGATATGGCGAGCAGCGCGAGGATATTGGCAAGCCGGTCGGTGATCCGGCCCTCTCGGATGGCAGCCAGGATGCCGAACCCCACCGCCAGCGGCAGGGCCATCAGGGCCGCGTATCCGGCGAGGAACAGCGTATTCTTGAAACGCGGCCCCAGAACTTCGATGATGTTCTGCTTGTTGGTCAGGGCGACGCCAAAATCCCCGTGCAGAATGCCAAAGAGCCACGTGAGATACCGCAGGTAGGCGGGCTGGTCGAGACCGAGTTCGTGACGATAGGCGGCGAGGCTCTCGGGCGTGGCGTTCTGCCCGAGCACCGAGGAGGCGACATCGCCCGGCAGGATCTGTGTGAGCACGAAGATCACGGCGGAAACGACGAGCAACGTCAGCAGCCCGAGGCCGATGCGAGAGAGGATCAGTCGTACCACCAGCGGATCCTTTCAATCACCGGCCCGGCATGCGGGCCGGGACGCGGCCGGTCGACACCGCGTCCACGAACGGATCTGCTCAGGCGAACCAGGCCTTTTCGGCGACGCGCTGGTCGTCCATGTCGTAGCGCGGGTGGGGGACCACGCCCTTCACCTTCTTGGCATAGGCATCGAGATAATCCCCGACCGCGTAGCAGATCATCCCGCCGGTGTCGGCGATCATGTGCTGGGCCTGGGCGTACATCTCCTTGCGCTTGGCTTGGTCGAGCTCGACGCGCGCCGCGATCACCAGCTTGTCGAAGCCCGGGTCCCTCCAATGCGAGTCGTTCCAGTTGGCCGTCGAGAAGAAGGTTTGCGACAGCTGTAGGTCGACGCTGGGCCGCCCGCCCCAGTAGACGGCGCAGAACGGCACCTTGAGCCAGATGTTGTCCCAGTAGCCGTCGGAGGAGACGCGCTTCAGGTCGAGGTCGATGCCCGCCTTCTTCAGCGACTCCTGGTAGAGGACCGCCGAATCGGTGGCCCCCGAGAAGGCGCCCTCGGACACCTGCAGCTGGAACTTCGGGCTGTCCGCCTTTTTGTAGTAGAAGGCGGCCTTGTCGGGGTCGTACATGTGCGGCGGGTCGTTGCGCACGAAATAGGGGTTCGAAGGCGCGATCAGCGTGTCGTTGCCGATCGACGCGTAACCCTTGTAGACGGTGTCGACGATCTTCTGCCGGTCGATGCCGTATTTCAGCGCCATGCGGGCGTCGTTGGAGGTGAAGCCGGGAGCATCGCACTGGGCCACGAAGGCGAAGCGATTGCCCGACCCCTTGGTCTGGACCACGTCGACCTTGGGTGACTTCATCACGAAGCCGACCGTCTTCGGGTCGAGGCGGTTGATGCCGTCGACCTGCCCGGAGATGAGCGCCTGGGTGCGGGCGGACACGTCGGGGATGTAGCGGATCTCGATGCTGTCGAACCAGGCGCGGTCCGGCTTCCAGTACTTGCCGGTGTTCTTGGTCACGACGCGCACGCCGGGCTGGAAACTTTCAAGCGCATAGGCGCCGGTGCCGTCGGGTTTCGACCAGTCGGAAAAGCCGTTGGGAACCACCAGGATGTGGTAATCCGACAGGTTGTAGGGCAGGTCGGCGTTGCCGGAGGACAGCGTGATGCCGACCTGCGTGGGGCTCAGCTTCTTGACGTCGACGACGGCGCTGAGCAGGTCCTTGGCGGGCGACTTGGTCTCGCCGCGATGCAGGTTCAGCGAATAGATGATGTCGTCGGCATCGAGTGTCTTGCCCGAATGGAAGGTCACGCCCTTGCGGACGTTGAACACCCAGTCGGTGGCGCCGGGCTTGGTCTCCCAGGATTCCAGCAGTTCGCCGACGGCGGTGCCGTCCTGGGCGATCTCCACCATGCCGTTGAAGATCTGGTAGCCGTAGGCGATGTGGATGGAATCCGTGTAGGTGCGGAAGTCCAGGCTGTCCGACGCGCTGCCGCCTTCCATGCCGAGACGAAGGGTGCCGCCCTTCTTCGGGGCGTCGGCGGCGCGAGCGGGGCCGCCCAAGGCGCCGAAGGCGAGGCCGAGGGCGCTGGCCCCGGCCAGCAGTTCGCGCCGGTCGAGGATGAGACCCGAAGACCGCTGGCCCGACGATGTCATGCTTGTCACTGAGACTCTCCCGTTGCGATACCTGTTAGGCCGGCCGTGTTTTTGCCTAGATTGGACTGCGGTTCCGCGAGGTTACTGCAAGCGACATGCCGTCCCCGGTCTCGCGACCGACCGCGAGTTGAGTAAAGACGACAGCCGCCGCTAATTTGAAATGGCGAAAGCATGGCCACGAAGCGGTTGTCACGACCTGTTGCCGCAGGGTTGGGGGACGGGCCGCCGCTGGGGAAACAGTTCAGCGGCCGCGGGGGGACGGCACGCCGCCGGAGCCGCCTCGAGGCGGCGGAGCCAAGCGGACAGACGCCCGCCGGCAAGGAGCAAGCGCTCCGGGGCGTTCGCAACAGCGGTCATAGGGACCTCCCGAACCGTGGTGGACCGCGCGCCATCTGGCGTGTCGCATCGCAGGTCCTGCCGACCCGATCATGCCGATTTTGGCCGGGTCGACAAGCGGTTTACGGGACATGCTCCGGTGGGGCGAGCCTTCGATCCAGCGGCTCGGCGGTGTGTCCTCTCGGCTACCGCCCTTCGCGGAGAGAGCCCTTCGGCTCGGCAGCGCGCCGAAGGGACATCGATGCGAGGCGGCAGACGGGGCTGGCGTCGGATCGCCGCGAGCCCGCTTCGATCAGCGCATCACTCCGCCGCTGCGGCCTGGGTGGCCGGTGAGGCGGACGCAGCCGCGGCCGATTCCGGCTTCGAGGCCGAGGCATTCGTCTGCACGAGTTGCGGACCCTGCGGCGAGACGGCCGCATGGGTCGCCGCCACGGCACGCGCGAGTTCGTCGAGGAGAGGTTGAACGGTGTCGGGCTCCACGATCTTCACGGACTCGGCCTGCAGCGTGGCAACCCTCGCTTCGAGCGTCGCGACCTTCTCGAGCAGCGAGGATTTCTCGGCCCGCAACGTCTTCAATTCCGCAAGGCCGGCCTGGTGGGCCGAATGGCTGGCCTTGAGGGCCTCGATGATGCTCGTTTGAATGGTCATAATAGGTTTTCGCCTCGGATGGGGTGCAATCTCAACAGCATAGGCGAAAACCGCGGCAACGTCAGATCATGATGAAATAAAGGTTAAGCCCGAGGGGTCTAAACCCAGCCTGGCAACCATGAACTCAGCAACGCCGCGTCCTGGTCGGCACCCGAGCGGTATTTCGAGACTTGCGCGTCGGCCGGCAATGAACAAGAGAGCGAGGAACGGCAAGCCTGCGGGCGGGCGGGGTGGACGCCGCATGGGTCTCCATGGGACGGTGTGCGACCATGCAGGCACGCAACATTCCTCCCCACCTGGACGCGACCGACGTGGCACGGGTCGATACCTGCCTCGCCGGCGCCGTCCGAGAGCACGACATCCACCTGCTGTGGGCCGTCGAAAGCGGCAGCCGCGCCTGGGGATTTCCTTCGCCCGACAGCGACTACGACTGCCGCTTCATCTATCGTCGCCCCATCGATCACTACCTTGCACTTTGGCCGCCTCGCGACGTCGTCGAAACGCCCTTGGACGCCGTGCTCGACGTCAACGGGTGGGACCTCGGCAAGGCGCTCCGCCTGCTTCTCAAGGGGAACGCCGTCGTCATCGAATGGCTGATGTCCCCCATCGTCTATCAGGGCGACACCGGGTTCCGCGATGCCGCCCTCGATCTCGCCCGCCGCCACGCCGACCGCGCCTCGATCGGCCGGCACTACCTCCATCTTGGCGAGCGGCAGCGGCGAACCTCTTTCAGCGATGGCCGCGCGATGCCATTGAAGAAGGTCTTCTATGCGCTTCGGCCCGCCGCCGTTCTCCGGTGGCTGCGGCTGCATCCGGCCGAGGCCGTGGCGCCGATGCACTTTCCCACCCTGATGCGGCACTGCGAGCCGGCGCCCGACGTTCTGGCACTGACCTCCGATCTCCTGGCCCAGAAGGCCGAGACGCGGGAAATGGGTTGCGGTGAACTGCCGGCCCTGCTGGCAGAGTTCATCGATCGGGAGTTCAGCCTGGCCCGCCAGGTGTTCGAGCGGAGCCCCGTGGGGCCGTCGGACGCGGCGCGGTGCGAGGCCGAGGCGTTCTTGCGCGCGGTCCTCCGGGAGCGGCGGATCGACTCCGCCGCCGCCCCGGAGCCTGGAGCGCCTGAGCCACCCGGCAAACCCATCGTCCCGGAGGAACCGCGATGACCGAACGGTCTCACGTCCTCGCGGTCGACCGGCACTTCGATGCGCCGATCGTCACCGTCTTCCGTGCCTGGACGGACCCCGAAAGCCCAGTGGGCTGGTGGGGGCCGAAGGGCTTCACGCTGGAATCCTACGACTCCGACCTCAGGCCGGGCGGACGGTGGCGCATCGGCATGCGTTCGGCCGACGGCGACCTCATGGTCAGCCGGGGTACCTACCGCGTCATCACCGCGCCGACGGGCCTCGTGATGACGCATGGGTGGGGGAACGCGGGCCGCCGGACCGGTCCGGAGACCCTGGTCACGGTCACTTTCAAGAAGCACGGCGGCGGCACCGCCATGAGCTTCGAGCAGACCGGGTTCGTCTCCGCGAGCGATCGCGACGGCCATGCGGCCGGCTGGGGCGAGGCCTTCGATGCCTTGTCGGTGGCCTTGCGGGAGAGAGGCGCATGATCGAGCGGGCAAACCTCCGCATCTTGGAGGTCGAGGCGAGGATGGCGGCCGTGGTGCGGAAGTTCGTTGCCTTCGCCGCGATGCCGCAGGCCCAGCGCGAGGCGAGGCTCGCCCTTGACACCCTCTCGGGCGACGAGGTGGCTTTCGGCCCGCGACTGACGATCTGGCGGCCGCCCGAGGGGGGCCTCGTCGACTATGCGCCGGGTGTCCTTCTCTCCGGACCGATGGAGGTGTCCGGCGCCGTCACTTTGTTCGCCCTGCCGGCGGGACGTGCGGCCCACCTGCGGCTGCGCGGGAGCTACGAGGGCTTGCCTGCGGCGTGGCAGAGCGTGTTCGATGCTTGCGCGGCGGCCGGGTTGACGACCGCTGGACTGAACTGGGAAATCTATGCCGCCGAGGATGCGCCCCCCGGCGAGCCGGGCGCCGATCTTTACGCCCTGCTGGCGTGAGCGCCGTGGTCCTCACGGGCTCCCGGCGCTGCGCCCCTCGCCGTACCCTCGGTTCCTCAAGGGTGCGCGTAGCGAGCCGCATCGGCGGCGCGGAACTCGAGCCCGTGGCCGGGACGGGACAGATCGGGCCGAATGGTTCCATCCCTTGCGCAGGGCGCACCATCGAACAGCATCTGTTCGATGCGGACGTGATCGTGAAACCATTCGAGGTGTCGAAAGCGGGGAACCGCGCAGGCGGCGTGCAGATGGATGGCGGGCGCGCAATGGCCGGACAGGTCGATGTGGTGCGCCTCGCACAGCGCGGCGACGCGCACGAACGCCGTCACGCCGCCGCAACGCGTGAGGTCGGCCTGCTGGCAGTCCACCGCGCCCGCCGCCATCATGCGCTCGAAGTAATCGACCGTGTAGCCGTATTCGCCCGCCGCCACGTCCATGCCGGGCGGTCCCTCGCGGCGCACGCGTGCGAGCCCCGCAAGATCGTCGGACGTCACCGGTTCCTCGAACCAGCGCACGTCCTGTTCGCGGAACAGCTCCGCGAAGCGGAGCGCCTGCTTGGCCGAGAAGGCGCCATTG
>CAXSEU010000221.1:0-6301 GCA_964236485.1 uncultured Lichenihabitans sp.
CGGCGGCCGCACTCTCGGCGCTCCTGACCCCGAAACCGACGGCGACGGGGAGGTCGGTATGGCGCTTGATACGCGCCACGGAGGCGCCGACCTTGTCATAGTCGGGCACCGCCGCCCCCGTGATGCCGGTGATCGACACGTAATAGACGAAGCCACTCGTATTGGCGAGGACGGCGGGGAGCCGCTTGTCGTCCGTCGTCGGGGTGGCGAGCCGGATGAAGTTCAGTCCCGCGCGGAGCGCCGGAATGCAGAGTTCGTCGTCCTCCTCGGGCGGCAGATCGACCACGATCAGCCCATCGACACCCGCCTCGCGGGCCTCGGCGAGGAAGCGCTCCACCCCATAGATGTAGATCGGATTGTAATAGCCCATCAGCACGATCGGCGTCGCACCGTCGTCGCGCCGGAAGCCGCGCACCAGCGCCAGGGTCTTGCTGAGCCGATGCCCGGCTTTCAGCGCCCGCAAGGCGGCCGCCTGGATGGTCGGGCCATCGGCCATCGGGTCCGTGAAGGGCATGCCGAGTTCGATCACATCGGCGCCCGCGCCGGGCAGGGCTTTCAGAAGCGCCGCCGAGGTGCCCTCGTCCGGGTCTCCCGCCGTCATGAAGGTGACGAGACCCGCCCGTCCCTCGCGGGCGAGTTCGGCGAAACGGGCCTTCATGCGAGCGGTCAAGTTGGCGTTTCTTCCAGTCGGCCGATGCGGGCATCGTGGTCCTTCACGTCGCTGACGAGCGAGCCCACGGAGGCGACGAAGACGTAGCGAAGGCCTTCGACCTGAGCGTCGACGGCGTTCAGGTGCTCGTCGACGGCCGAGAACCTGTCCCTCATCTCGGCGCGGAGTTCAGCGATTTCTCGCCGCAAGCCGTCCATGTCGCCCCGCATGTTGCGCAGTAATTCAAGCACCAAGTTCGCGGTTTCGTCGGTCATGTCACATCCCGCCGAGATGGTCGGCGACGGTGAAGATGTCCTTGTCGCCGCGCCCGCACATGTTCATCACCATCAGGTGATCACGCGGCCGCTCCGGTGCAAGCCTGAGCACGGCCGCGAGCGCATGGGCCGGCTCCAGGGCCGGGATGATGCCTTCGAGCTTGCAGCAGAGCTGGAACGCCGCCAGCGCGTCCTTGTCGGTGGCCGACGTATAGGAGACGCGGCCGATGTCGCGCAGCCACGAATGTTCGGGGCCGATGCCGGGGTAATCGAGGCCGGCCGAGATCGAATGGCCCTCCTCGATCTGCCCATCGTCGTTCATGAGAAGGTAGGTTCGGTTGCCATGCAGGACGCCGGGCCGCCCGCCCGCCAGCGAGGCCGCATGGGCCGACGTGTCGAGCCCGTGCCCGGCGGCCTCGACGCCGAAGATCTCGATCCCGGCGTCATCCAGGAAGGGATGGAAGAGGCCGATGGCGTTCGAGCCGCCGCCGATGCAGGCGACGAGGGAATCCGGCAGCCGGCCTTCCCGCTGCTGCATCTGCTGGCGGACCTCCGTGCCGATGATCGACTGGAAATCGCGCACCATGGCCGGATAGGGATGCGGGCCGGCCGCGGTGCCGATGCAATAGAAGGTGTCGCGGACATTGGTGACCCAGTCGCGCAAGGCCTCGTTCATCGCGTCCTTGAGCGTCCTCGCGCCGGACTGGACCGGGATGACCTCGGCGCCGAGCATCTTCATGCGGAAGACGTTGGGCTTCTGCCGCTCGACATCGACCGCGCCCATGTAGACCACGCAGGGCAGGCCGAAGCGGGCGCAGGCCGTGGCCGTGGCGACGCCGTGCTGCCCCGCGCCGGTCTCGGCGATGATGCGGGTCTTGCCCATGCGCAAGGCAAGCAGGATCTGGCCGAGGACATTGTTGATCTTGTGCGCGCCCGTGTGATTCAACTCGTCCCGCTTGAAGTAGATCTTGGCGCCGCCGCAATGGTCGGTCAGCCGCTCGGCGAAATACAGCGGCGAAGGCCGCCCCACGTAATGGGTGTGCAGATCCGCGATCTCGGCCGCGAAAGCTGGATCGGCCTTGGCGGCCTCATAGGCTCGCTCGAGATCGAGGATCAGCGGCATCAGCGTCTCGGCCACGAACCTGCCGCCGAACATGCCGAAATGGCCACGCTCATCCGGTCCGTTGCGGAACGAGTTCGGCTTTTCCGGTCTCACCACCTGTCATCTCCTCCGGGAACGGATCGCGGGTTCAAGCCCGCTGCCGCGACGCCTTGACGAAGGCGCGGATCCTATCGGCCGATTTCACGCCGGGCGCAACTTCGACGCCGGACGATACGTCCACAGCCTGCGCGCGTGTCAGAGCCAGGGCGCGGCCGACGTTCTCGGGATCGAGGCCTCCGGAAAGCATGAAGGGTACGGGAAGGTCAAGCGCCGACAGGATGTGCCAGTCGAACGCCATGCCATTGCCGCCGGGCAGGACGGCGCCCTCCGGCGGCTTGGCGTCGAACAGGATCTCGTCCGCCACCCGGGCGTACGCGCGAGCCGCGCCGAGGTCCTCCCCGGTGGACACGCCGACCGCCTTCATGACCGGCAGGCCGAAGCGTGCGCGGACGTCGCCCACGCGCGCCGGCGTCTCGGACCCATGCAACTGCAGCATGTCCGGGCGCACCGTCGCGACGATGTCGGCGAGCGATGCGTCGTCGGCGTCCACCGTCAGCGCCACCACGGCGGCCCGCTCCCTGGCGTGCGAGGCCAGGGCAGCCGCGTGCCGAAGGTCGACATGACGCGGACTTTTGGGGAAGAACACCAGCCCGACCCGCTCCGCTCCCGCCTCGATGGCGGCGTCGATCGTCGCTTCCGTCGACAGGCCGCAGATCTTGATCAGCGGTGACACGCGCTCGTCCTCGGGCCGTCGGGAGGGGGAACCTGCAGCGGAACGTGGTCGGAGAGGAACGGCTTGTCCAGGGGCAGGAACCCGATCGACTCCTACCAGGACCGCTCGATCGCCGCCGCATCATTGACTATTCGGGTTCCACCATCCATCTGCCATCCAGATGGATGGAAAGGGTGTTGCTGTGATGGGGGCGGTTCAGGAGGCGAGGCCGAAGGCGGCCGAGAGCGAGAAGGTCACGATCAACCTCGGCTTCGTGGATCTCGGCCAGGTCGATCTCCTGGTGCGGGAGGGTTTCTACTCGAACCGAACCGATTTCATTCGCGCCGCCATTCGTAATCACCTTGATCGTCACACGGAGGTGGTCAAGCAATCGGCCGACCGGCGCCAGATGGCCCTCGGTCTCATGCGCTACAGCCGTCGAGACCTGGAAGCTTTGGCGGCGGCGGGGGAGACGGTGAACATCCACGTGCTGGGCCTCGCGAGCATCGCGGACGACGTGCCGCCGGATCTGGCACTGCGCACCATCGGCTCGATCCAGGTTCTCGGCGCATTCCACGCCAGTGCGCCGGTCAAGGCCGCCTTGGGGGAGCGTATTCTGTAGCGGCCGGATCGAAGATCGCCGACCCGGGGTTCTGTCATAGGATCGACGGAAGCCGGCCTCGGCATCTTGCTCTTGCCGCGCGTATCTTTGGACAAGGGCGCCGACAGGTCGTGACGGACGACGCCCATGAGGAATGAACATCATGATAGCGAAACAGCCGACCACCATGGCAGAGGTCACGCGATTGACGCGGGTCGGACGACTGGGCGAGGCCATGGCGTTGCTGCAGCGCGGGTCTGCGCCGCTCACGCAGACGCCACCCGCCCGCGGTCCCGAGGCTGGGGCGACAAAGGCGAGCCTGGCGTCTTTCCCGCTTCCCAAGCTTCCCAAGCTTCCCGCGATAAAAGGCCTGATGGGTCGGCTCGCCGGCGACGCGGCGCCCAAGGGGCGCGCGACTCCGCCCGCCCCGGCCCCGGGGCAGACGTCGGTCGGCGGGGCGCGGTTCGAAGAGCGGGTTTTCACCAACGGCTTCGGCCGGCGGACCTACAAGCTCTATATCCCGAGCGGATACGCCGGACAGGCCATGCCGCTGGTGGTCATGCTGCACGGCTGTCAGCAATCGCCGGATGATTTCGCAGCCGGCACGCAGATGAACCGTGTCGCGGAGGAACTCGGACTGCTTGTGGCCTATCCGCAGCAATCCTCGGCCGCGAACCAATCGCGCTGCTGGAACTGGTTCCTGCCGCGTGACCAGGCTCGCGAAGGCGGGGAGCCTTCGCTGATCGCCGGGATCACGCGGGAGGTGATGGAGGAGGTCGCGGTGGACCCGGCACGAGTCTATGTCGCAGGGCTTTCGGCCGGCGGCGCGGCCGCTGCCATCATGGGCTCGGCCTATCCTGAGCTCTATGCCGCGGTCTGCGTCCATTCCGGACTGGCATGCGGCGCGGCGCGGGACATATCCTCGGCCTTCTCGGCCATGCAGGGCGGAGGCGCGCCACCGGCGGGGGTGGCCCAGCCGTTGCCGACCATCGTCTTCCACGGCGATCGCGACCATACGGTCAACATGGTGAACGGGGACCGGGTGATCGCCCAGTCGATGGGCTCGTCCGCCTATGATGAAACGGTGAGCCGGGGTCACTCGCCGGGAGGGACCGCCTACACGCGTACCGTTCATGCCGATCGAAGCGGCCATCCGGTCCTGGAGCACTGGGTGCTGCATGGTGTCGGCCACGCCTGGTCCGGAGGCGACGCGTCCGGCTCGTTCACCGAGCCGCGTGGGCCCGACGCGAGCCGGGAGATGATGCGTTTCTTTCTTCAGCAATCCAGGCCGGCCGATGCCGCCGGCCGCTGAGGCGAAGCCTGCCGCCGCATGTCCTTGAAGGAAACCAGGCGACGGCGGCTCTCGTCCCAGAGAGCCAGTTTCGGGCAGCCGAGGCTCTGCCAAAGCGTCAGGCGGCCCACTTGGCGCAGTTCCGGATAGTCGCGCAACACTTCGCCCAAGCGATAGTAGGGAATGCGGCTCGCAAGGTGATGAACGTGGTGGACGCCGATGTTGGCCGTGAACCAGCGCAGGACCCCCGGCAGATCGTAATGCGAACTCCCATGCAGTGCGGCGTCGTGCAGGCTCCAGGACGGGGCATCGCTCCAATGGGTCTCTTCGAATTGGTGCTGCACGTAGAACAGCCAGACCCCGACGGAAGCGGCGAGCAGGATCACCGGCACATGCACGAGGAGGAACGGCACCGCGCCGAAGTGCCAGATGAGCAATGTCACGAGGCCCGCCACCGTCAGGTTGGTTCCCATGGTGCTGAACCAGGGCTCCGCCTTGCGCATAAGGCCGAAGGGCAGCCGATACTGCAGCACGAAGAGATAGGCGGGGCCGAAGCCGAACATGACGGCGGGATGGCGGTAGAGGCGGTAGCGAAGCCGGCCCCAAGCCGAAAGGGCCAGATACTCCCGCACCGTCAGCGTATCGACATCGCCGATGCCGCGGCTATCGAGATTGCCCGACGTCGCGTGGTGGATGGCGTGACTTCGTCGCCAGTAATCATATGGCGTGAGCGTCAGGATGCCGAGGACGCGCCCGGTCCAATCATTGGCGGCACGCCAGGGAAAGAACGACCCATGGCCGCAGTCGTGCTGGATCAGGAACATCCGCACCACGAGGCCGGCCGTCGGCAGCAGCAGCAGCGCGGCTAGCCAGAAATGCCCGAAGTGCACGGCCAGCACCATGGCGAGCCAAGCCGCCCCGAATGGCAACACCGTGATGGTCAGTTCGACGATGCTGCGCCAGACGCTCGGCTGGCGATAGCGGGCGAGCTTCTGCATCCATTCACGGGCGGTAAGCAGCCCAGGCGGGCCGATGAGGCTTTCAGCCGTCATGGTTCGGATCCTTCATCGCCAGCCCTCGTAGAGCCGGACAATCGCATCAATCTTGGGGAAACCGCTGTTTTGACTTTGCGCGACAATCTTGTTCGAACTAGAGCGGTCGATCGTCGCCGCGCGCGTGTATTGGGCAAACCGCCGGCGCCTGGACCGTGTTCCATGCTCCCCAGGACGCGGACGCGGTCAAGGATGATTTGAGCCATGTCGCAAGATCGTCCGCCGCTGCCCCCTTTTACGCGCGAATCCGCGATCCTGAAGGTCCGCGCGGCCGAAGACGGTTGGAATGGCCGCAGCCCGGAGAAAGTGTCGCAGGCCTATACGCCGGGCAGCCGCTGGCGCAACCGCAGCGAATTTTTCGAAGGGCGGCCCTTGATCGTGGAATTCCTCAGCCGCAGATGGCGCCGTGAACTTGATTACCGGCTGATCAAGGAACTCTGGGCCTTCTCGGACGCCAGGATCGCGGTGCGCTTCGCCTATGAGTTCCACGATGCCGATGGCAACTGGTTCCGGGCCTATGGCAACGAGAACTGGGAGTTCGACGCGCACGGCCTGATGA
>CAXSEU010000222.1:0-6281 GCA_964236485.1 uncultured Lichenihabitans sp.
AAGACCCGCCGGGCCGGAGCCCCGTGCCATCCGGAACAGGATGGTCTCGGCCTGATCGTCCAGCGTGTGGGCCGTGAGGAGATGCGTCGCCTCGACATCGCGGGCCAGCGCGGCAAGGAGGTTGTAGCGCGCCTCGCGAGCAAGCGCCTGTACGCCGGTCGTCGGCTTCAGGCCCTCCCAGCGCAGCAGGTGCGCTTCGAGGTCGAGGGCACGCGCCCCGGCGACGACACCCGCCGCGACGTCGTGGGACCTGTCGTTGAGACCATGATCGACGGTGGCGACCGTGAGTGGCGGCAGCGCCCCTTCTCTGGAGACCAGAGCCGCCAGGTGCATCAGGGCGGTCGAGTCGGCACCGCCGGACACGGCGATGAGAACACGCCCGGCTGCACGCGCGGGGCGAAAAAGCACTGCGGCTTCCTCGGGCGTCAGCGCTCCCTTGCCGCTGGCCGATGAGGTCAGCCCGGGCACGGCTTCCTTGAACCGGGGGGCGCCGGCAAGAGCATGACATAGCCTAGCATTTGGCGCGCTTCAGTTCGCGCTCCACGCCGGCCCTGACGTCGGAAGAGGCCGCTGGGAATTTACGGTCGACCTCCTGGTAGGTCGCGCAGGCCTGCTCCCTGGCGCCGAGGGCATTGAGTGCCACGCCTAGCCGCAGCAGCGCGTCCGGGGCGCGGCTGGACTTCGCGTAGTCGGTCGAGAGTTTCAAGAACTGCTCGGCCGCCTCGCGTTGCCGGCCCTGGCGAGCATAGCTCTCCCCGAGGAAATAGGTGGCGTCCGGCACCAGGCGGTCCTTCGGATACTTCTGGAGGAAGCTCTGGAAGCCGTCGATGGCGGCGTCGAACTGCCCGCTCCTGTAGAACGCGACGTTGCCGTCGAAGTCACCGCGGGGGCCGGCGGAGGCACCGGTGCCGCCCGATGAGGACGTGCCGCGCACGCCCATGTCCGGTGTGATCGCCGCCTCCTGAATGGGAGTGGCGATGGCCGCCGCGGAGCGCTGGGCCGGCGCAAGGCTGTTGGGGGTGAGATCGAGCGGCGCGTGGGGCGCGGTGGTCACGCTTGGCGCGAGTGGCGTCTGCCCGGATGCCGCGATGCCACCGGCAGGCAAGGGTTGGCTCGGCGTCGTCGTTCCGAGCGGCCGTGGAGCCCCAGGGGCGTCCGGGTTGCCGGTTGGATCGAAAGCGTCGCCGGCGCGTCCGGCGGCGCGGGGCGCGACGACCGGCTGAACGGAGGGCACGTCGGTGCTTGCAAGGGCAGGGGAGTCGCCCCCCGGATCACCGGCGTCGGTCCGCTTGGCGGGCGGTGTGCGCGCGCCGCTTGCCGGTGTGCGCTGAAGATCCTGGAACCGGAAGTCGACGTCCGCCTGCATCTTGTGCAGCTGATCGTCGAGCCTCTTGTTCTGGAACTGCAGCTGTTCCACCTGCCCGGTCAGGCTGCGCAGCCGATCTTCGAGCCGCGTGATCCTGACCAGCAGCCCCGCGGCGTCGCCCGCTTGCCCATCGTCCGGCAGGGCATCGGGATCATTTTGCGCTAGAACGAAAGGCGCCCCGCGGACCGTGTCGCCGGCGTTGGCTCCCGCGATCGAGGCGGCGAGCAGACAGACGGCGGCCACCGAACCGCGAAGAGAGACGAGGACGTTGAGCGACGACATTTCTGGTCCTCACGGAGGAACGATGCAACCGTTCAGCCGCAAGCATCAAGGCTGACCGTCCGGCGTCCCGGCCGAAGCGGCAGGCTTCGGCTCAGGATTGGCCGCCGCTCAAAACGGTAACCGCACGGCGGTTTTGTGACCAGCACGAAATGTCGTTGCAGACCGCCACCGGCCGTTCCTTGCCGTAGCTGATGGTGCGGATGCGCGAGGCCGATACGCCCTTGGCGGCCAGATACTCCTTGGTGGACTGGGATCGCCGGGCGCCGAGGGCGAAATTATACTCTCGCGTGCCCCGCTCGTCCGCATTTCCTTCCACCGTGAAAGTGTAGCGCGGATATTGGTTCAACCAACGCGCCTGTTTATCCAAAATCGCCTGGGCCACGGAGGACAGTTCCGTCTGATCCGTGTCGAAGAAGACCCTGTCTCCGACGTTCTGGGCAAAGTCCTGCGCGCTTCCCGGCACCGCTGGGCCCCCCGTTCCGAAGCCGCCGTTGGCGCCGCCACCACCCAGGGCCGCCTCGTTCGCGTCCTTGGCGCAGCCGGCGACCGCGACTGCCGCAAGGAGGCCCGTCGCGAGCCCAAGTCTACGCGCTCGTAGGAGAAGGTGCATGCCGTTGGTCCTCGTGCGATCGTCGATCAGCCCGCGTCTGCTGCCGGGCGCCGGTAAACCAATGTTCCGTCAACCTTGATCGATCGTTGACGCGCAACGCCGGACGCCGCGCGTCGTCGCAGCTTGGTTAATCGACGGTTGATGGCGGCAATGCGGCCGCGACCATCAGGCGGGCGCAAGGAACGGTCGCGACAGGGAGCCGTTGCGCCGCCGCATCACTTCTCGACGAGGTCGGCGCCGGCAAGCTCCCGAGCCTGGGAACGCGGCTGGCGCTCGGCATCGAGCATGTAGTCCCGGATCAGCGGCACAGCGTCGATGGATTTCGAAAACTGCGCCTGAAAGACCATGAAACCGTAGTATCGGAAGCTCATCTCGCTGCCCGCGAGATAGAATTCCCACATGCGTTGGAACTTCTCGTCGTACATCTGCGGGAGCGCTCCGCCGAGCCTCTTGAACCGCTGACGCCAGGCGCGAAGCGTCTCGGCGTAATGCAGGCGCAGGATTTCGAGATCCGTCATCCAGAGGCCGCTTCGCTCGATCGGGATCATGACCTCGGAGAGCGCCGGTACGTAGCCGCCGGGGAAGATGTACTTGCGGATCCACGAATTCGTCGGCGCGGGTCCGTGCATCTTGCCGATGGAATGGATCAGCGCCACCCCGTCGGGCTTCAGCAGTTCATTGATTCGGTTGAAGTAGGTAGCGTACTGCGGCACCCCGACATGTTCGAACATGCCGACGGACACGATGCGATCGAAGGTTCCGTCAAGCAGCCGGTAGTCGACCAGCTCGAAGCTCACGCGGTCGGATAAACCCGCGCTCTGCGCGCGCTCCCGCGCAACGGCGAGCTGTTCCTTCGACAGCGTGATGCCGAGCACCTCGACATCCTCGGCCCGGGCGATGGACATCGCCAGCCCGCCCCAGCCGCAGCCGATGTCCAGGACCCGTTGCCCCGGCTTGAGCAACAACTTGGCGATGATGTGCCGCTTCTTGTTGATCTGCGCCTGATCGAGCGTATCGCCGGGGTCGCGGAAATACGCGCAGGAATATTGCAGGTCCTCGTCGAGGAAGAGCCGGTACATCTCGCCCGAGAGGTCGTAATGGTGGGCGACGTTGCGCTGGGCTGCCCCAAGGCCGTTGCGGTGCAGCACCGCGCTGAGCGCCTTGGTGGCCGGGCGTTGCCACATCGCTTCGTTGGGGGGCCTCAGGGCGATGTTGAAGCCGACGAGCGCCAGCAGGTCCCAGAGGGAACCACGCTCGACCGTCACGGCACCCGACACGAAGCCTTCGCCGAGATAGAGATCGGGGTTGAGCGCCAGCTTGATGGCCATCGCCATGCTGGAAACCTGCACCGTGACTTCGTTTCTTGTCTCGGGGTAGCGCTCGTCGATCTGACCGACGGAAACCGTTTCAAGAGGCGTGACGACGGTAAGTTTGCCGATCTTGATAAGCTGTCGAAGGAACCTGGTGAGCATCGCGAACCTGAGGTCTGGCCGAACCGCTAGGAGGAGGGGCGTTCGTCATGAGCGTGCGGCGCCCCGTTGAGAGCCGAACGTCGGCCTGGCGCTAAGTTTCGCCCTAGCGTGAGCTTCGTCAATGGTGCTCTTCAAAGGACAGCATGTTTGGCTATGCTGGCTGGGGATCGTCCCAACTCCCGGGCCCTCGCGGCGCTCAGGCCAGGAGGGGCCCCCAAGCCGGGTCCGAAGCGCCCGCCGGGGTCGGTACCGCAAACTCGCCCCGTCCGAAGAGATCGCACATGAAGATCCGCGATCCCCCTCCATTGCCGGGATCGCGAAAGAACATGATGTAGAGGCCGTTGGGTGCCCAGGTCGGTCCCTCGTTATGGAAACCCTCGGTCAAGATGCGCTCGCCCGAGCCATCGGGCTTCATGATGCCGATGCCGAACTGTCCGGCCTTCTGCTTCGTGAAGGCGATGTAGTCGCCGCGCGGCGACCAGACCGGGGTCGAATAGCGTCCGTCTCCGAAGGAGATGCGGTTGCCGTCTCCCCCGAAAGCTCCCATGATATAGATCTGCTGCGTTCCCCCGCGATCTGATTCGAACACGATCTTGCCGCCATCCGGCGAATAGGAGGGCGAAGTATCGATCGCAGCCACATTGGTGAGCCGCGTGGTCGCGCGCGTCGCGAGATCGAGCGTGTAGATGTTCGATGCGGACCCTTCCTCGAGCGACATGACCACCCTCCTGCCGTCGGGCGAGAACCGGGGCGAGAAGGTCATGCCGGGGAAGTTGCCGACCGCTTCGCGCTGGCCGGTCTCGATGTTGAGCAGGAGAACCTTCGGGTCCGCTTCGCCGAAGGACATGAACGCGATCTCCTGCGCGGTGGGCGAGAAGCGCGGGGTCACGACGAGATCGTTGCCGCGCGTGAGATACTTCACGTTGCCGCCGTCCTGATCCATGATGGTGAGACGTTTGCGGCGCTTCTCCGCGGCTCCGGTCTCATCCACGAAGACCACGCGCGAGTCGAACCAGCCTTTTTCCCCCGTGATGCGGACGAACACGGCATCCGATACGATGTGGGCCACCCGCCGGGCGTTCGACGCCTCGGTGCTATACTGCTGCCCGGCGACCTGTTGCCCCGTTCCGAGGTCCCAAAGCCGGAACTCCGTCTTGAGGCCGTCACCGCTGCGCCCGACACGCCCGGTCACGAGGAACTGTGCCGCGGTAGCCTTCCAGGCGGCGAGTTGCGGCGCATCGGGGTCCGGGCTCGGCTCGGCGAAGGATTGTGCGTCCAGCGGGGAAAGATAGACCGAACGCTTGAAGTTGTTGGTTATGATTGCCGTTATCTTGGCGCCGTCCTGGCCCTCGCTGACGAAGGGCGCCACGGCGATCATCACGGGGGTGAAGTTTCCGCCGGGCCGGATGTCGAGATAGCGCTCTTCAGCCGAAGCCGGGCGCAGGGAGGTCCCGCTGAAGGCCGAGACCAGCGGTGCCGCAAGAAGCGCGCGACGGGTGAGGCAAAGCATCTGGTTGTCCTTCATCGAACGGATCGGAGCGGACGGCGGCTGGTCCGGGTACCCTGACGGGGCGAAGAGGTCGTCGACCATGCCTGGCCGGATCGACGGCTCAGCCGGCCATGTCGACGGGATCGAAGCGCAAGACGCGTCCCTTCCACTGATCGTAGTAGGGGGCGTACTGCGCCGGGATCTTCATGGGATCGCATCGACGCACGGCGCGCAGCGCGCTCTCGGCGAGGCTGCGCATCGAGGGGTCGGAGGGCGGGTTGATCAGAACCGGCTCACCCATCAAGCCCCCGTCTTCCGCGAAGAGCACCTTGATCTGCGGCACGTATTTCGACCGGCCGTCGAGTCCGAGATAGCTCCAGCATTGTTTGTACTGGTCTTCGAGAAGCCCATCGAGCTGATCCCACAGCGAGGCGGCCATCTTCTGCGCGACCCCGGTTTCGCTTCCGGCGACTCGGGTCTTGCTGATCTGGCGCCCTGTCGAGGCTTTCTGGGAGGGTGGTTCGGAACTGATCAGGCGTGAAATGTCCGTGAGGTCGAACGTGTGCTGTTCCGGCTGCGCTTCGGCCGGCTTCGGCTGCGCGACCGCCTTGTGAACCGGTCGCTCGACCGCCGGCTGCTCCAGGAGCTTGGCCAGCTGATCGACCTTGGGTTTCTCGGGCCGCGGTTTCGGCGGCGGTAGCTTGGCTTCCACGGGCTTTGGTGGGGGCACGGGCTTCGGCTCCACCACCTTGACGGGCTTCGGCGGCTGCGGCTTCGGCGGCGGCGTCGGCGCGATCGGTTCGGCCTCCGCCACGGTGCGTTGCGGGGGCACCGGCACCGGCGTCGGGCGCGGCGGCTGCACCGGCGGGAGCGGCACCAGGGCGGGGGGCGGCGTCGGAGCGATCGGTTCGGCCTCCGCCACGGTGCGTTGCGGGGGCACCGGCACCGGCGTCGGGCGCGGCGGCTGCACCGGCGGGAGCGGCACCAGGGCGGGGGGCGGCGTCGGAGCGATCGGTTCGGCCTCCGCCACGGTGCGTTGCGGGGGCACCGGCACCGGCGTCG
>CAXSEU010000223.1:0-6277 GCA_964236485.1 uncultured Lichenihabitans sp.
ATGGACAAGCCCGAGATCGACGTCGAGGATTTGCTCCAGATCGTACCGGGACCCGATTTCCCGACCGGTGGCGCGATCCTGGGTCGCGGCGGCATCAGGAATGCTTACGCGACCGGGCGCGGCTCCATCATCATGCGGGCCAAGGTGGCGGTCGAGGAGATGCGGCGCGAGCGTGAGGCGCTGATCGTCACGCAAATCCCCTATCAGGTCAACAAGACCACGCTGATCGAGAAGATCGCCGAGATGGTCCGCGAAAAGCGCATCGAGGGCATCTCGGAGCTGCGCGACGAGTCGGACCGCGACGGCATGCACATCGTGATCGAACTCAAGCGCGACGCCGTGGCCGACGTCGTGCTGAACCAGCTCTGGCGGTTCAGCCAACTCCAGACGAGTTTCGGCGCCAACATGATCGCCCTCAACGGCGGCCGGCCCGAAATGCTGACGCTGAAGGACTTCCTGGTCGCCTTCGTGGATTTCCGCGAACAGGTGGTGACGCGGCGGACCAAGTTCCGGCTGAACAAGGCCCGGAACGCCGCCCATGTCCAGGTCGGCCTCGCCATCGCGGTCGCCAACATCGACGAGGTCATCCGGCTGATTCGCACCTCGCCCGACACCGCGACGGCGCGCGAAGCCCTGATGACGCGGGCGTGGCCGGCGCGGGACATGGCGCCGCTGATCCTGCTCATCGCCGATCCACGCCACGTTCTTTCGGAAGACGGCACCTATCGGCTTTCCGAGGTGCAGGCGCGTGCCATTTTGGACCTGCGCCTGGCGCGCCTGACGGCCCTCGGCCGCGACGAGATCGCCGAGTCGCTGAACAAACTCGCGGCCGAGATCGCCGACCTTCTCGACATTCTCGGATCGCGCTTGCGCATCTTCGACATCGTTCGAACCGAACTCGCCGACATCAAGGCCGCCCACGCGACGCCGCGGCGGACCGAGGTCCTCGACAGCGATGCCGACATGGAGGACGAGGATCTCATCCAGCGCGAGGACATGGCGGTCACGGTCAGCCATGCCGGCTATATCAAGCGCGTGCCGCTCTCGACCTACAGGGCGCAGCGCCGCGGTGGCAAAGGGCGCTCGGCCATGCAGACCCGCGACGAGGATTTCGTCGCCCGCATCTTCATGGCCTCGACCCATCAGCCGGTGCTGTTCTTTTCGTCGCTCGGCATGGCGTACAAGATGAAGGTGTGGAGGCTGCCGCCGGCCGCGCCCCAGGCGCGGGGCAAGGCGCTGATCAACCTGCTTCCGCTGCAGGGGGGCGAGCGGATCACCACCATCATGCCTCTGCCGGAGGACGAGGAGGCCTGGGCCACGCTCGACGTCGTTTTCGCCACCACCCGCGGCACCGTCCGGCGCAACAAACTCAGCGATTTCGCCCAGGTGAACCGCGCCGGCAAGATAGCCATGAAGCTCGACGAGGGCGAGTCGATCGTCGACGTGCAAACCTGTTCGGTGAACGACGATGTGCTGCTGACGACGGCGCTGGGGCAGTGCATCCGCTTCCCGGTCGACGACGTGAGAGTCTTCAAGGGCCGCGACTCGATGGGTGTGCGCGGCATCACGCTGGGCAGGGGCGACGTGGTGATCTCGTTGGCGATCCTGCGTCACATGGAAGCCGATTCGGGCGAGCGCATCACCTATCTGAAGATGCGGCGTGCCACGGAGGGTGAGACGGGAGACGACGACATCGACAAGGAGGTTGTTGGCGAGAACGGTGAGGCGCCGGAAGGTCCGACCCCTCTGTCGCAGGCCCGCTATGCCGCCATGTCGGCTGCCGAGCAGGACATCTTGACCATCTCGGAAAATGGTTACGGCAAACGAACGTCGTCCTTCGAATACCG
Organism: uncultured Lichenihabitans sp.; assembly: GCA_964236485.1. GTDB lineage: Bacteria > Pseudomonadota > Alphaproteobacteria > Rhizobiales > Beijerinckiaceae > Lichenihabitans. The sequence goes on from CAXSEU010000223.1 coordinate 1,848, forward strand.
CATCACCGGACGCGGTGGCAAAGGCATCGGTGCCATGGCGGTCAATACGCGCAACGGCAACCTGATCGCCTCGTTTCCGGTGAAACATGGGGACGGCATCATGCTGGTCACCAACGGCGGCCAGTTGATCCGCTGCCCGGTGGACGGCATCCGTATTGCAGGCCGCAACACGCAAGGCGTCATCGTGTTCAATACCGCGATGAACGAGAAGGTCGTGTCGGTCGAACACATCCCCGATACGGGGGAGACAAATGGCATCGAGGATCAGAACGGCGCTGCGGACGAGGAATCTTAGGTCATGGGAGCAGTGTCTCGCCCATCTCCTTTGTTCCTCTCCCGCCCAGGGGCTCGGCGAGGTCCGGCTGAGCCCTGGCGGCGGTGAAGTCCAGCGTCTTCGAGGGTGCATCCTTGTCCCGCACGGCGCTCTACCCCGGCTCCTTCGATCCCTTGACGAACGGTCATATCGGGATCATCCGGGCGGCCGCGCGGCTTTGCGATGAACTCGTCGTGGCGATCGGGGTCCATCCGACCAAGAAGCCGCTGCTCTCCGCCAGAGAGCGCAGGGGCTTGATCGAAGCCGAGGCCACCCCTCTGGTCAGCGCCGCCGGTTGCGGCCTGCGGGTCATCCACTTCGCCGGCCTCGCCGTGGATGCGGCCCGCCAGGCCGGCGCGGGCATCATGATCCGAGGACTTCGGAGCGGCGCCGACTTCGAGGACGAGATGGTGATGGCGGGGATGAACCGCGCCATGGCGCCGGACATCCAGACCCTGTTCCTGCCGGCGTCGCCGGAGACACGCCACATCACCGGGACCCTGGTGCGTCAGATCGCCTCCCTGGGCGGCGATGTGACGGCCTTCGTGCCCGGCGCGGTTCTCAGGGCCTTGGACGGGCGTTTCCCGAAGCCGTGAGATCTTCGATCACACCGGCACGTCGAGTCCTGTCTTGGCGGTTCCCAGCCGCTCGGAGCGGCAGATGGCGCTCCGTAGCATGGGGAGGATATCTTCGACATTCTCGGCCACGAGGTAGCGAACGTCCAGCCCGGCGCGGATGAAGCCTTGGTCGCGCATATGGGCCAGGAGCTTCAGGAGCGGTCGCCAAAAGCCCCCGATGTCGGCGATGAGGACCGGCTTCGTGTGGCGGTCGAGCTGAACCCAGGTCATCTGCTCGACCAGTTCCTCCAATGTTCCGATGCCGCCGGGGAGCGCCACGAAAGCGTCCGCCCGCTCGAACATCAGGCGCTTGCGCGTATGCATGTCGGGCACCACCACGATGTCCCGTGCGCCGCTCGGCATCGCCTCCCGGTCCCGCAGGAAGGCCGGGATGATGCCCGTTACCCGGCCGCGACGTTCGAGCACGGCCCGGGCGGTGGCGCCCATCAGGCCATTGTCGCCGCCGCCATAGACGAGCCCGATCCCCGCCTCCCCCATGGCGTGGCCCAGCCGCTCCGCCGCGTCCAGCATCAGCGGGTTGCTGCCGCTACTCGAACCGCAATAGACACAGATGTTTTCAAGAGCGCTCATGGACCCGCTTTACCACGGGCGCGACGCCACCGGTCAAGCGGGACCTGGCGGGCTCTCCGACGGGAGACGACCCCGGATCATCGAGAGGCGATGATTCTCGCGGCCATCGGACTATATGAGACCAGACCCCCAGCCACCTCCAGCCGTAAAGTTTCGCATGTCTCGATCCGGTTTCGTTTCGACCGCCGCGCCCGCCAAGCCGCGCCCGGTTGGAACGCAGGCGACGCTTTACGTCACGGTCCGCAACCTGTGGCCCTATATCTGGCCAACCGATCGGCCTGACCTGCGTGTCCGCATCTACTTCGCACTGGCGTTGTTGATCATCGCCAAACTGATCACGATCGCGGTGCCCTATTCGTTCAAATGGGCCACCGATGCCCTGGTCAACAAGCACGATCCCGTCGTCGACCTCCTCCCCGCGCTCCTGGCCGGGCCGGTGGCGCTGACGCTGATCTACGGCCTGCTGCGCATCGTCATGGCGCTGCTGACGCAGATGCGCGACGCGCTGTTCGCATCGGTGGCTATGCATGCCGTGAGGCGCCTGGCTTTCGATGTCTTCGTCCACCTCCACGACCTATCGCTCCGCTATCACCTTGAACGCAAGACGGGCGGCCTCACGCGGGTGCTGGAGCGCGGACGCTCGGCCATCGAGACCATCGTTCGCATGGTCATGCTCACGGGTCTGCCGACCTTGGTCGAGTTCGTCCTGATCCTCGTGGTGTTCCTGTTCCAGTTCGACTGGCGCTACGCGGCGGCGGTCGCGATCATGATCGTGGCCTATATGCTGTTCACGACTTTGGCGACGAACTGGCGCATATCCATCCGCAAGGACATGAATGAAAGCGACCAGGACGCCAACACCAAGGCCATTGACAGCCTGCTGAACTTCGAGACGGTGAAATATTTCGGCGCGGAGAGCCGCGAGGCCGCTCGTTACGACCGGTCCATGGCGCGCTACGAAAGGATGAGCGTGCGCACCTACACGTCGCTCGCGGTGCTGAACGCCGGACAGGCGGTGATCTTCAGCATCGGTCTAGCAGTCGTGATGGCCATGAGCATCGCCGGGATCAGGTCCGGACAGAAGACGATCGGCGACTTCGTGCTCATCAATGCCATGATGATCCAGCTCTACCAGCCGCTGAACTTCATGGGCCTGGTCTATCGCGAGGTGAAGCAGGCCATCATCGATATCGAGTCGATGTTCGCCATCCTCCACCAGCATCCCGAGGTCAAGGACCGCGCCGACGCGGTGCCGCTGCTGGTGGGAAGCGGCCATCTGCGCTTCGAGAACGTGTTTTTCCAGTACGATCCTCGGCGCGAAATCCTCAAGGGCGTAAGCTTCGAGGTTCCGCCCGGGCATACGATCGCCATCGTTGGCCCATCGGGTGCCGGCAAGTCGACGATCTCGAGGTTGTTGTTCCGGTTCTACGAGCCCTCGCGCGGGCGCATCACGATCGATGGCCAGGACATAACGCGGGTGACGCAGAAGTCGCTGCGCGACGCCATCGGCATGGTGCCGCAGGACACCGTGCTGTTCAATGACACGATGGGCTATAACATTCGCTATGGTCGGTGGAATGCCGACGAGGCGGACGTGGCGGAAGCGGCGCGACTGGCGCAGATCGATCGCTTCATCGAGAGTGTTCCGAACGGCTACGGGGCGGAAGTCGGCGAGCGGGGTCTCAAGCTGTCGGGCGGCGAAAAGCAGCGTGTGGCCATCGCCCGCACCATCCTGAAGGCACCTTCGATCCTGGTGCTCGACGAGGCCACCTCGGCACTCGACACCTTTACGGAACGCGAGATACAAGACGCCCTCGACCGGATTTCGCGGGGTCGAACCACGGTGGTCATCGCTCACCGGCTGTCGACCGTGGTCGGCGCGGACGAAATTCTCGTGCTGGACAAGGGAGTCATCGTCGAACGGGGTAGGCATGACGCGCTGCTGGCAAGGGATGGTGTTTACGCGGGCATGTGGAATCAGCAGCGCGAAGTCGCCGAAGCTCAGGAGGTGCTGAGCCGGGCCGGCGAGTCCGAGGGTCGCGGGCCGCGGATCAAGATCGAGGTCTGACACCGGAGCGGGAATGCCGTGATCGGCGCCGCCTCGCGACCTGTTGGCGATCTCCCTCGCCGCATACAGGGTCAGGCGATCATTTCCCCCACCAGCCTTGCGGCCATTTCGATGGGTTTCTTCGATGTCCATTATCGCCAGCATGCGACGGCAGATCGTTCCGATCCATGGGGAAGGTTACGTCTTCATCGCGGCTTTCGCGCTTGCGACCCTGATCCTCGGCTGGCTCTGGAACCCGCTGGGTTGGATCCTCGGCATCGCCACCGTCTGGTGCGCCTACTTCTTCCGCGACCCGCAGCGCGTGACGCCTCTGCGGGACGGGCTCGTCATCTCGCCCGCAGACGGCATCATCTCGTCGGTGGGATTTTTCGTCCCCCCGCACGAACTCGGTCTAGGGGATCGGCCGCTGCAGCGCGTCTCCGTTTTCATGAGCGTCTTCGACTGCCACGTGAATCGGGCTCCGATGAGCGGGCGCATCCTCAAGCTGGCCTATAAGCCGGGGCTCTTCCTGAGTGCCGACCTCGACAAGGCGAGTGAGGACAACGAGCGCTCCAGCCTCCTGCTCGAGACCGCGGCGGGCCGCATCGGTGTCGTACAGATCGCCGGATTGATCGCCCGCCGCATCGTCAGCTTCGTGCGCGAGGGCGAGACGATCGGCATCGGGGATCGGTTCGGGCTGATTCGGTTCGGGTCGCGTGTGGATGTCTATCTGCCCGACGGGTTCCAGGTCATGATCGGCCTGGGGGCCAAGGCCATCGCGGGGGAGACCATCCTGGCGGACACCAAAGCCTCGCAGGCCGCACGAAGCTTCAAGGCCGGATAGGAGATTTGCCTCGATGAT
>CAXSEU010000224.1:0-6213 GCA_964236485.1 uncultured Lichenihabitans sp.
GACGGCAAGGTTCTGGTGGACCTGCGCAACGCCGACACGACCCGGGAAGCCCTGGGCGGTCCCTATCCGGCGACGTCGCTCTACATGGACACCGCCTTCGTCGAAAAACACCGGGACGAGACGCAGAAGCTGGTGAACGCGCTCGTCAAGACGCTGCGTTTCATCAATACGCATTCGGCCGGCGAGATCGCGGACCAGATGCCCAAGGAGTACCTGGTCGGCGACCGCGACGGCTACGTCAAGGCGCTCGAGGGCGAGAAGGGCATGTTCACGGCCGACGGCATCATGCCGGCCGGCGGTCCTGAAACCGTCCTGGCCGTGCTCTCGGGATTCTCGAAGAACCTGAAGGGCAAGCAGATCGACCTGTCGAAGACCTACACGGCGGATTTCGTCAAGAACGCCAAATAGGGCCGGCATCGCTCATCGCCATGTGCCGCGCCGCGCGCGGCAGGAGTCGCCCATGTCCGATGCCCCGACCGGCAACGCCATCGAGTTCACCAATGTCAGCCGGCGCTTCCTGAGCCCCAGCGGGAAGAGCTTCACGACGCTGCGGGACTTCAATTTCACCGTGGCCCGCGGCGAGTTCGTGGCTCTGGTCGGGCCCACGGGCTGTGGGAAATCGACCAGCCTGAACCTGATCACGGGTCTCGGCCGACCTTCGAGCGGCCAGGTCCGCGTCATGGGGGAGCCGGTCAACGGCATCGATCGGCGCATCGGCTTCGTGTTTCAGGCCGATGCCCTGTTCCCCTGGCGCAGCGTCGTGGACAATGTCGCGGCCGGTCCGCTGTTCCGGCAAAAGCCCAAAGCGGAGGCCTACGCGTCGGCCCGCGACTGGATCGAACGGGTCGGTCTCGCCACCTTCGAGCATCACTATCCCCATCAGCTTTCAGGCGGCATGCGCAAGCGCGTCGCCCTCGCGCAGACCATGATCAACACCCCGGAGATCCTGCTGATGGACGAGCCCTTCTCGGCGCTCGACGTGCAGACCCGCGCGATGATGCACGAGGAGCTGCTTCGGTTGTGGTCGCAAACCAAGGCGTCGGTCGTCTTCGTGACGCATGATCTCGAGGAGGCGATCGGCTTGGCCGACAAGGTCTATGTCCTGACGGCGCGACCCGCGACCGTGAAAGCCGTGCACCAGGTCGACATTCCCCGCCCACGGATGATCTCCGAGATCCGCTACGAGCCTCATTTCATCGACCTGTCCCGCCGCATCTGGGCCGACCTGAAGCACGAGGTCCAGGCGGCCGATCCTGCAGCGCAGGCCGCTTGACCCAGGGACCGGCCATGACCGACATCGCTCTCGACGGCGCCATCATCTATCCGCCGGGCACCTCCGACGCCGAGATCGAAGCCGCTGCCCGCAGGGCCGCGGTGGCGCGCCGGCGCCGCGTGATATTCTGGCGCCTCGCCATCCTCGTCGCGCTGCTCGGTGCCTGGGAGGGCGCCGCGCGCACCGGGCTGATCGACGCCTTCTTCTATTCCTATCCCTCCGCCATCGCGGTGCGGCTGTACGAACTCGTGACCGAGGGCACCGACGAAGCCAGCCTCTGGTACCACCTCTGGATCACGATCGAGGAATCGGTGTGGGGCTTCGTCACCGGCTCCGTGTTCGGCATCCTGTTCGGCGTGGCGCTCGGGCGCAACCAGATGGCGTCCGATGTCTTCGCCGTCTACATCAAGGTCCTGAACGCCGTGCCCCGTGTGGTCCTGGCCCCCATCTTCATCCTGCTGTTCGGGTTCGGCCTCTTGTCCAAGATCGCCTTGTCGTTCGTCATGGTGTTCTTCGTGGTCTTCTCCAACGCCTTCCAGGGCGTGCGGGAAGCCGATCGGTCGATGATCACCAACGCGCAGATCCTCGGCGCCAGCCCATGGGCTGTGACCACCAAGGTCATCATTCCGGCGGCGATGAGCTGGATCTTCGCGAGCCTCCATATCAGCCTCAGCTTCGCGATCGTGGGCGCCATCGTGGGCGAGTTCATCGGTGCCCGCTATGGCATCGGCTTCATCATCCAGACGGCGCGGGGCGTCCACGACACGGCCGAGATGTACGCCGCCATCGTGATCATCGTGGTGGTGGTGCTCGGCGCCGAATGGCTGATGACCCGGGTCGAGAACAGGTTTGCCAAATGGCGGCCGCTGCCGCTGCAGGACCAGCAGTGACGTGGCGGCGGGTTCGCTTAGCCTTGATCAGGGGTGCGGGGCGGGCACCAGCACATCGACCACGAGGCCCGTTCCGTTTCGCGGGGCGCTGAGTTCGAGGCGCGCGCCATGGGCCTGCGCGATCTCGTGGGCAATGGACAACCCGAGGCCGGACCCGTCCCCGGGGCTGCCGGGAATGCGGTAGAACCGCTCGAACACGCGCCCGCGTTCCGCCTCCGGAATACCGGGGCCGGTGTCGGCGACGCGCAGGCGCAATCCTTCCCCGTCGAGGCCGAGCCGCACCGCGACCGCCCCGAAGGCCGGCGTGTAGCGCAAGGCGTTGTCGAGGAGGTTGGCCACGAGTTCGCCGAACATCCTCGCCTCGCCGGGCACCCCGGCTGCGCTTTCGGGGCCGTCGAGGGTGAGGTCGATGTCCCGCTCGAGCGCCCGATGCCCCTGGGCCACCACCACGTTGCGCGTTGCGGCGATCATGTCGGCCGCCGCGGGCTTGTGCCGGCCCGCGTCGCCGGCGGCCTCGATGCGGGCCAGCAACAGAAGCTGATCGGTGAGGCGGGACATGTCGTTCGCGGTCGCCGCGACGGCAAGGAGCGCCTCGTCCTTCGGCGCTTCCCCGGCGCTGCGCAATCCGACCGCCGCCTGGGTCCGCAGAACCGCCAGGGGGGTGCGCAATTGATGCGCGGCATCGACGAGCAGACGCTGTTTCTGGCCGATCTGATCGGAGACGCGGGCTATGGCGGCGTCGAGGGCCGCGATGAAAGGCCTGAGTTCGCTGGGAACCTGCCGCGGGTCGAGGCGCGCGAGCGAATGCGGATCGCGATCGAGGATGACCCTGCGCAGTCGCATCAGCGGCGCGAGGCCGGCCTTCAGCGCCACGAAGGCCAACGACGCGACGATGCCCCAGGTCGCGAGCTCGCGCCACAACGTGCCGGCCCACAGGTCGTCCACCATGGCCTGCCGCCCGTTGACGGTTTCGCCGACCACCACCGTGGCGAAGTCTCGCCGCTCTCCCGGGAGGGGCCGACCCACGGCGACGGCCCTGATCGGGACGGCGCGAAAGACCGCGTCGTACCAGACGGTGCCGAACATGCCGACCGGGGAAGGGGGCCCGGGCATGTCGCCGTAGCCGGCCAGAAGCTCGCCGCCGGGAGAGGTCACCCGGTAGAAGACCCGGTCGCGCTGGGCCGTCGACAGGCGCTCGAGCGCCGAGGGCGGGATCACGGCCTCGACGACACCGTCTTCGACGCGGATCTGCTCCGCGATGGCCCGCGCCGACGCGGCCAGGATCGTGTCGTGCACGAGCCGTGCCGTCGCGCCGGCGCTGCGGTAATCGTTCCACTCGCTCAAGGCCAGTACGCCGCAGATCGCCAGCAGCACGAAGATCAAGAGCCGCGTTCGGAGGCTAAGTCTTGCCGCCACTGTATTCCCGCAGCATGTAGCCGATGCCCCTCAGGGTCGCGATTTCGACCCCGAAGCCGATGATCTTCTTGCGGATGCGATGGATGTAGATTTCGATGCTGCTCGTGCTCGCGTCCTCGTTGAACCCGAACACCGATTCCGCAAGATTCTCCTTCGAGACGATGCACCGTGGCCGAAGGATCAGTTTTTCGAGCACGGCACGCTCGCGCGGCGTCAGGGCCAGAGCTTGGTCGTCCGCCGTAAAGGTGCGACTGGTGGCGTCGAAGCTCAGCCGCCCGAACCGCAAGGATGTCGCGGATTGACCGCGCCCGCGGCGCAGCAACGCCCGTATCCTGGCTTCGAGCTCCTCGGCCTCGAAGGGCTTGGAGAGATAATCGTCGGCTCCGAGGTCGAGCCCGGCGACACGATGGACGAGATCGTCGCTCGCCGAAAGGATCAGCACCGGCGTCGGGTCGCCGCGGCTCCGCAGCCGCTTCAGCACATCGAGCCCCTCGAGCTCCGGCAGGGCGAGGTCGAGGACGATGAGATCGTAGCGGTATGCCAACAGGACCGCGTCGGCCTCTTCGCCATCGTACACGCAGTCGGTCGTGTAGTTGCGCCCGGCCAGGAGCCGCCGAAGCCATTCGGATAGGCGACGATTGTCCTCGACCAGGAGCAGCCGCATCCCCCCGTCCCCGTCGGCGCCGCGCATGCTGGCGCATGTCACGCCGGTGCTGACATGCGCCACCTGACGAGAGATCTAGCGTATGTCATGCTGTTGCCGACACACGCCAGCTCAAAAAAGCGAGTACGTTCACAGGCTTGTGTGGAAGCTCCGCTTCCAAAAGAGCCTGACGTATCCTAGGCGCTCCGGGCCTGTATGTCTCGCGGCAAGGCGCGCGGGTCGCGTGGGCCGCGTTGATTGTGACAGGCGGTTGACGGTAGCTGCCTTTTTCAAGAGAACGAGGCTTCTTCGAATGACATTCAAACATCCGCTCGCACGCGATGCCAAGGTCTGGGTCACGGGAGGAGCGAAAGGAAAAGCCAGGCGCGTTCTCGTCGTCGTCACGACGCTGGAGCTCGACAAAGATCACAAGAAGTTCGACGCCGAGAAAGTCGAGCGGCTGTCCGGTGCCGCACGGGAATGGGTCGATGAGAACGCCGCCGAGGCGGCCGATTTCCTGCTGATGAACCGCCCCAGGGATTGGGCTGGCGACAAGAACTGAATCGGCGTCAGCCGGCACCGGGGCCGCGGCGCCGGAACCCTGCGGGATTGAACGCCGCACAGGATGAGCGCGCCGTAACCAGCCTCCCGTGCTTCAGACAGAGGCCGTCGTCCGCCCGGACCGAGGCATGGCCGGAGCTGAGGCTCGTCAGCCCCGGAACGGCGTCCTCGATGGTCGCCGGGTCGTTGCGGAAGTGCAGGCAGGCGATGCAGGGACGCCGGAGCGCCGGGGCGTCCGCGCCCGGCCTTGCCCGGCCGCCGAGACGAGGCGCGGAAATCCATCGCGGCAGCGTCACCGGGTGAGGTTCTCCCAATACGCGCGGAACACCACGGCCGAAAGGATGAAGCCGAGGACCACGTTGACCAGGACGCCGGCCGAAAAGGCCAAGACGGGTTTTGCGCCGGCGCGCGAGAGGTCGCTGAAGCGGGTCGTCAGCCCGATCGACAGGAAGCAGAAGATGAAGACCCAGCTGCGCAGGTCCTTCAGCGGACCGACAAGCGCCGGCACGACCGTGGCGTTGTACTTCGGCATCGAATAGCCCCGGGCCGCGACCGTGACCACGACCGAGGCCACGAGGAAGCCGATGACGAATTTCGGGAAGCGCCGCCAGATCTGACCCGCGTCGATGGGACCCGCCGCCTCCTGGCGGTCCCAGCGGGTCGTCGCCACGATGGCGAGCGCCAGGGCCCAGATGCCGATCCAGATGTCGCGCCCGACGACTTTCATCAGCGTGAAAGCCCAGACCGCCTGATCGGCCGTGCCCGCGATGCCATCCTGTCCGGCGAGCCCGCCGTAGGCTTCGGCGGCAGCGAAGCCGGCCGCGTCCGCGAACTCGGACGTGCCGATCCAGGCGCCGGCGACGCCGGCCGGAAGCTGCAGCGCATGCGCGGCGAGCGGCAGCGCGACGATCATGCCGATGGCCCACAGGATCACGATCGTGATGACGATCGACGCGTCTTCCTTCTTGGCCCCGACCGCGCCCGCGATCGCGATGGCGGCCGACACGCCGCAGACGGCGCCGCCGACGCCGAGGACCGCGGCGAACCGCTGGTCGAGGCCGGTCCGGCGCGCGGTCCAGAAGATCACCAGGAAGGTGACGACAGAGACCATCGAGGCCTGGAAGAGCGCGACCGGTCCGGCCCAGACGAGGAGGTTCAGCGGCAGCGTCGCGCCGAGCAGCACGATGCCGGTCTTGACGTAGAATTCCACCCTGAAGCCGGCATCGAGCCAGCGGGGCAAAAGGCCGAGGTTGGAGATGGAGAGCCCCACCAGCAGCGCAAGCAAGGGCGGCTCGAGGTCATATCGGAAGGCCTCGGTCCATTGCCCGGCCGCGAAGATGAGGAAGCCAAGGACATAGAGGAGGAGGACTGCGGGTATGACACGCGCGGGCCGGTGCCCAAGCGCCGCGAGCGCCACCGAAAAGAAGGCC
>CAXSEU010000225.1:0-6165 GCA_964236485.1 uncultured Lichenihabitans sp.
CAAGGATCGACTTGAACCAGCTCATACGCGTTCTCCTTCTTGTCGAAAACCCGCGAACGGATTGTCGCCGCTCATGTCGATCTCGAAGTCTAGATCCGGCGCGAAGCGATCGAGACTGTAGGCATCGACGTTAACCTGCAGCGGCTGCTGCATGGCGAAATTGGCCAGCGTTTCTCCGACGCCGGGACCGCGCTGGACGCCGTACCCGGTCAGACCGCAGCCGACCCACAGGCCGTCGATGCCCGGATAGGGCCCGACAAACGGATCGCTGTCCGGCGTGCCGTCGAGCAGACCCGCCCAATGCCCGACGACGGAGCGGATGTCGTAGTCGCGATAGCGGTGCCGCAGCTGTGCGAGAACCTGTTCTTGCTGGATCGCGATCTCGTCCTTGAAGGTGTCGCCCTTGTTCAGCTTCACGTGCAGTGTCTTGAGCACCGTCTCCGCGGTTTCGGCGTCCGACCCGTATTCGCCGGCCGTGTTGGCCGCCATGATGGTGCCGGGATTGCGCGGAATCGCGATGACGCCTTGCACACCGTCCAGGAGGGACGGGACTTGGGACCAGAGATCCTGGCGGCCGACGGTGACGACGGTGTTGTGCGTGACGGCGTGCTTGAGCGCGATGCCGAGACCGGATCGTTCCAGAAGCTTGCGTGTCCAGGCGCCCGCGGCCACGATCACCCGCGCCGCCTCGAGAACATCGCCGTTGGCCAGTTCCACGCCCACGGTTCGCTTTCCTTCGAAGACGACGCGGGACACCCCGACACCTTCCCAAATTGAGCCACCGGCGTTGCGGAACAGGCCGGCGGCAGCCCAAACGAATGCCGACGGATAGACCGTGCCGTCATCCTTCGTGTAGAGACCAACCCCGACATCCGAAACATCCATTCCGGGGAAGCGCGCGGACAGCTGGTCGGGCGGGAGCTCAACGGCATCGACGCCCGCGTTCTTCAGGTAATGGCCGTAGGCGTGCACGGTACCGATATCGCCCTTGCCCACCAGCGTGAGGCGACCGATGGAATAGAGCCGGACGAGGTTGCCGCTTCGCTGGCTGATCTCCTGCATCATGCGCTTGCTTCTGCCGATCAGCGAGGTGTCCGTCTCCTGCCAGCGCTGCGTATGCACCGAGCCGGTTCCCAGGCCGGTGGCTCCTGAGGCCAGCAGGCCGGCCTCGATCAGCATGACGCGCTTGACCCCGCCCTCGATCAGACGCCAGGCGGCGCTGAGGCCCACGATGCCGCCACCAACCACAATCGCATCGAATGTCATCGATCACCCCACGTCAGGCCTGGCTCTTGCATCAGTTACGCACGCCTGAATGGGGCCGCCAATTCCGCGACGTTGCACGACCTTGTGCGAAATCGCTCAAAGCCTATGTATGCTGCCGCACCTGATCCAAACGCCTGGACCGGAGACGACGATGCCCCGGGAGCCGAGCAGACAACACCCGCTCCAAACCGATCTGCCGCGCAATCTTCGCTATCTGTGCAGCTTCTATGCTTCGATTTCCGATGTCTGTCGTGAGATCGGCATCAACAGGCATCAGTTCAGTAAGTATACGTCGGGCACATCGGTGCCATCCCTGCACAACACCAATCGGATAGCCGATTTTTTCGGTCTGGAGGTCGAAGAGTTATGCCTGCCGCACGAAAGCTTGCGACGGATCTTTCGCAGGCCGAAACTGGCGCAACGCACCGTGCATGCGGCGCTTCCATCCGCGGCCGCAGCCAAGGTTCACGCGCTCGTGGACGATCTCAGCGCGGCAAATCATGATCTGCTCAAGCGCTTCGAGGGCATTTATTTCAGGTACAACTTCGCTTTCGATCGCTCAGGACGCGTGATCCGAAGCCTGTTCCGAGTCGTCTCTTCGGGTGGTGTGTTCGTCACTCGGCATGTGGAGCGCATACAACATCGTTCGAACGGCTCGAAGAAGCTGACGACCCTGAAATACGATGGGGTCGCAACGGCTATGTCGAATTGCATCTTCATCGTGGAATACGAGCGTTTGATGAAGAGCTGTATTGGCCACGCGGGTTTTCCGTGTATTCAGCGGCCCAACCAGAAATTTCTGGCGGGCGTTCAATCATCTCTTGCGACCTCGACAGGTTGGCCGACCGCATCAAGAGTTCTGCTGGAACGCCTCCCGGCATCGACCACGATCCCGGCCGCTCTGCGGGCGTGTGGAACCTTCGAACTCCGGAACGGCGAGATCGGCGTAGACGTGATCCGGTTGATCGGCAATCGGGTCGAAAGCGAGGGCGATCTGCTCGCTCCATCGATCGTGTGATCGCGTCGGCGACACCCGTTCGGCAGAGTCGACGCAGACTGTCTGCCTTATCTTCCCAGAGATCGGTTGCCGAGTCCTCCCGCTCGTGACCGCGGTTCGGCCGGAACTGTCAGGCGTCCTTACCCGGAGGTGCCGAGACAGAAGATGAGCCCGAGGCTCATCGCGCTGAGCGCCAGCAGGGACAGAACGACCACGGACGTGACCCGGACACCGGCTTTCGCGACGGTACGGATGTCGACGCTGAGGCCGAGAGCCGCCATGGCCATCACGGTCAGGCCGCTTGCAGCCGTCGACGCCCATGAAAGAACTGCGGCTGGCACTACGTCGGTGGATCTCACGGCGATCATGGCCAGAAAGCCAAGGATGAACGGCGGAACCAGCTTCCAAATACCGGGAGTCCGGGCACGTCGAGGCTGGCCCCAGGTTCCCAGCGACAGAACCAGCAACACCGGCCCGAGCATCAGAACACGCACCAGCTTCACAAGTGTGCCGATCTGGACGCTGGTCGCGCCGAGCGGGGCCGTGGCGGCGATCACCTGTGGCACGGCATAGACGGTCAGCCCGGCGAAGATGCCGTACTGAACCTGGCTGAGATGCAGTCCCAGCGCAACGAAGGGCAGGAACAAAACCACGAGGACGCCCAGCACGGCCGTGAAGGCGATCGAGGCGGCGATGTCGTTTCCATCCGCGTGGATCACGGGCGCGGTCGCCGCGATCGCAGAGTTGCCGCAGATCGAGTTGCCGCATGCGACGAGCAGAGCCATCTTGTTCGACAGGCCGAACCCACGGCCGATCGCATAGCTGATCGCGATCGCCAGCCCGACGATCAGGGCGATCCCGCCGAGCAGCGCCGGCCCCGCCGCGATCACCGCGCGCGCGCCGATCGAGAGACCGAGAAGGACAACCGCGATCTCGAGCAGGCTCTTGGCCGAAAAGGCGATGCCGGTGTTGAACATGGCGGGTGGCGCCCAGGCGGTCCGTACCGCGGTGCCGATCACGATGGCCAGCACGAGAGCCTCGAGCCAGGCACGACCGAAGAGGTGGGCCTCCAATCCGTCGCCTGCATAAGCGACACCAGTCACCGCGGCACAAAGGGCGAGACCGGGAAGGAGCGGCTGACGGTAGAAGCGAGCGAGGGACACGGCGATTCCTGTTAGCCCTTGATGTGCACCGCGCCACGTGTTCATTCTATTCGAATGATCAGACTGTTTCGTTCGAGATTCAGAAATGACGCTGGATCAGCTGCGGGTCTTCGTTGCCGTTGCCGAGCGCGAGCACCTCACCGAAGGCGCCAGGATGTTGAACCTCACGCCGTCGGCGGCGACGGCCGCGATCCAGGCCCTTGAAGGCCGGCACGGCACCAAGCTCTTCCACCGGGTCGGACGTCGGCTCGAACTGACGGACGGTGGTCGCGCCTTTCTGGTTGAGGCCCGCGACGTGCTGAGTGCGGCGAAGGCCGCCACGATCGCGCTGGAGGAGCTCAGCGGCCTGAAGCGGGGCCGGCTCGCGCTTGCGGCCAGCCAGACGCTTGCAGGCCATTGGCTGCCACCGATCCTGATGCGCTTCGCCGTGGCACACGAGGGCATCGTCCTGGAGCTCACGGAAGGCAACACGGCGGGCGTGGTTGCGGCGGTCCTAGCCGGGAAGGTCGAAATCGGCTGCATCGAGGGTGAAATCGACGAACCGGCCCTCGCGGTTGTGCCCTTGGCAGAGGATCGTCTCGTCATCGTCGGCGCTCCCCGGCACCCGCTCACGCGGACCAGCACCGTCACGACGGCCGCTCTCGCACGATGCCGCTGGGTGCTGCGGGAGCCGGGTTCCGGCACCCGTTCTGTCTTCGAGGCGGCGCTGCGCGCGGCTGGCGTTCAGCCGGAGAGCTTGTCGGTCACGCTGACCTTGCCGAGCAACGAGGCGGTGTGTGCGGCGGTCGTTGGGAGTGAATGCCTGACCGTCGTGTCCGAACTGGTCGCGCGGCCTCACATCGAGGCGGGGCGGCTGCACCGGATCGCCTATGCTCCGGCGAGGCGCTCTTTCGCTCTCGTCCGCCACAAGGAACGCTTCCGTAGCAAGGCTTCGGTGGCCTTCGAGGCTTTGCTGCGCGAAGCCGCCGAGCAGATGCTCAGACGGCAGAGCATGCCCGAATACGAGATCTGACCCGTCGGCGCTTCTGAGCGCTTGTTCATCCAACCGCCGCTCAACAAAGCGCGCGCTTTACACGTAATTACCCACCCCCTTGTGCGGGGGGTGGATTTCTGAATCCATAGGGGGATGAGCCGCGCCGACCTCGAGCGATTGAGCAAGGACGAGTTGATCGAGATGGTGCTGCGTCTGCAGCGCCGGCCAAGACGTCTCGCACGTCATCGCGGCCGCCGTCGAGCGGCCGCCGTCGAGCGACCGCAAGGAGCGGCGCCAGCAGTCCAAGCCACGGGGCGCCAAGGCGGGTCACGACGGGCACAGCCGCGTGCTGGCCGACGATCCGCAGACCACGATCGACCATCGCCCGCGGGCGTGCCCCTGCTGTCAGGCCGCGCTGTCGGCCGATCTGCCGAGCGAGGTCATCAGCAACCATGATCGGATCGAGCTTCCCGAGATCAAGCCGATGGTGGAGCGTCATCGCCGGCTCGCGGTGCAATGCCCCAACTGCGGAACGCGCGTCACGGCGGCGGTTCCGCCGGCCGCGAAGGGAACACCGTTCGGCCCGCGCCTTCATGCGGTTGCGACCTACCTCAAGACCTTCCAGGCCCTGTCCTACGAGCGGCTTCGGGGCGCCTTCCTGGACCTGTTCGGTCTCGCCATCAGTGAGGGAGGGCTGATGAACATGCTGCGGCGGGCACAGGGGTGCTTCGTGGCCGGACGCGACGAGGCCATGGCGTCGCTGCGCCGGGCCGTGGTGGTTTCGTCCGACGAGACCGGGGTCCGCATCGAAGGATCCAATGCCTTCCATTGGATCTTCCGCTGCCGGGAGGCCGTGGTGCATCGGGCCGCGCCGACACGCGGTGCCATCGTGGTGCGCGATACCATGGGCGGTCATCGGCCGGCCGTGTGGATTTCGGACCGCTACGGCGCGCAGCAGAACCATGCCGACCAGCAGCAGACCTGCCTGGCACATCTGGCACGCGACGTCGCTTATGCGCTCGACGCCAGCGACGACCCGCTGCCGCTGCGGCTCAAGCTCTGGCTGCAACGCGCCTTCGCGCTCTCCAACGGGATGGAGTCCCTGGCCGACCGCACCATCGCGGCCAGGCGCCGTGCGCTCGAACGAGGCCCGACCGACATCCTCGACGCCAATCCATCCTGCGACCTGGCGCGCCGCCTCCAGGGCAAGTTCCACCGCGCACGGGGTCAGCTTCTGACTTTCACGGCCTGGAAGGGCCTCGTGGCGCCTCACGACAACAGGTGCGAGCGCGACCTTCGACCGGCCGTCATTCAGCGCAAGGTCACCAACGGCTATCGCGCCATGTGGTCCGCACAAGGCGAAGCCGACGTCCGAACCGTCGTCGCCACCGAACGCATCGCCCCAGACACCACCATCTTCGGCGTCATCCTCAAAACCGTCTCAGCCTGAAAGGCGCGCTTCAACCGCGTGGGTAATTACCTTTACACGCCGGAGTGCCACAACAATCCTGCAGCCTGTTAGCACTTCAGCCGCCATTTCCGCAGGAAAGCCTTGCGACGCTTTTCAAGTCCTTGGTCGTGTCGGCGTAGATCATGTCCCTTTAGTCGTTCGACACTTCTTCGTGCAGCCGCTCCGGCGCATGGGCGGAGCCGGCTTGAGGCTCCACATGCGACAGCATGGTGGAGAAGCCGGGCGGAGGGCAGGAGATTGCGGTGCTTATGCACCGTGCAGCGCTGGACCGGAACGTCGGACCAAAGCGCCGCCA
>CAXSEU010000226.1:0-6156 GCA_964236485.1 uncultured Lichenihabitans sp.
TGTCGTTCGAGGTCGTCACCTGGAACTGCGTCGCCCAGATGACGTTGCCGCCGAGCCTCATGCGGCCCCAGAGCTTCTTGACCGCCGTCCCTTCGTTCGACGACGTGAGCGCGATGGTGTCGAGTTGCGGCGTCTTGGGCCGCGTCATCAGGGCGCTGGCGAGGATGTTGTCGACGACCGCGCCCCCGACGGCGCCGGCCGCGCCCCCGATCAGGCCGCCGATCGGGCCGCCCAGCAGCGTGCCCACGGCCGACCCGGCCGAGCGAAGAAGGAGCGTGGCCATGGGGCATCCGGGGAGTTCAGCGAAGCGATCGTTGTTGTCGAGGAGAAGACTTCCGACTCAGCCCCTCACGAGGACGCCGCGGCTTTCGCCAGCACGGCCTCGCAACCCGCGAGGGCGTCCTCGACCGAGATGGCCGCCATGGTGTCGCCACCGCGCAGCACCCAGTCGGCAGCGCGCCCTGTCGGCCGGAACGGCGCGGCGCGGTCGATGAAATGCGCCCGCAGCCCGAGGGTCGGGGTGCCGGTCGCGGCCGCGAGATGCATGAGGCCGGAATCGTTGCTCATCGCGAGGGAACAGCGCTCGAGACAAGCCACGACCTCAGGCAACGTGAGCCTGCCGCAAAGGTCGATCGCACCCGGCAGGGCGCGCAAAAGCGGCTCGACCGCCTCGCGTTCGCGCGCGCCGGGGCCACCGAAAACCGCCGCCCTGGCGTTCGGCAGTGGCCCGTCGGCAAGGCGACGGAACAGCGCCGCGAAGCGCTCGGCCGGCCACATCTTCGGCGTCCAGCTCGCCGTCGGGCAGAGCGCCACCACTGGCGTACCATCGGCAAGGAGAGTCCTGGCCTTGGCTCGCTCCGCCTCCCCCGTCCAGGTCACGGGAACGGGCGCGGGATCGAGCCCGAGGAGCGCCGCATGCTGCTCGTAAAGCCGGAGCCCGGCCATGGGCCGGCGCATATGGCGCCGCTGCGCCAAGACCGCGTAGGGAAGGCCCGACCCCTTGAGGTCGATCACCACGTCCCAGCGCGTCCGCACGACCTCGGCCCAGAGCTCGACCCAATGAAGATGCGTCCTGCGCTTGCGCAGGAGGATCGTGCGCTCCCGCTGCGGCATGCGGGCAAACAGGCCGGCCGCTTCGGGGCTCGCCACCACCGTGATCCGTGCTTCGGGCTGGGCGCGGATGAAATGATCGAGAACGCCCGAGCTCATGACGGCATCGCCGATCATGCGTGGGGCGATAAACAGGATCTTCATTCGATCAAGCGTTTTCCGGGTGTTCCATGGGAAACGTCACCAGCTTGAGTGGAATGGGATCGGCGGCCGGCGCGTCGTCCCGGCAAGCCGGTTTGGGGGCTTGGCTGTGCTATCAGAGGGACGGGCCAGACGCTTCATGATTCTGCGGCGGGCGCACTGGCCCTTCCGGCCAGCCGAACACCCCGACGAGCCTTTCCCGCCAGAATGCGCCGAAGCTCACTTCGCGGACCTTGTCGCGCGATTGCGCGTGGATCATGCGGTCCGAACCGGTGAGGATCGCGGCATGTTTGGCGATCGTTCCGGGTTTCATACGGAACAGCGCCACGTCACCCGGCCCCGAGTCGCCGAGGTCCCGCGGCAGCAGGTGGCGGCGCGCGGCGTCGATCAGGACCTCGGCCGCCCCCACCTCGCCCCAATCGGGCGCGTAGGGCGGCGGGCTCTCGGCTCCGACCCGTAGAGGTCGCGCCACACGCCGCGGATCAGGCCGAGGCAGTCGCAGCCGGCGCCGCACAGCGCCGCCTGATGGTGGTAGGGCGTGCCGATGTACTTTCGCGCCGCGGCCACGACGGCGTCGCGGGTCGGCATCAGCCCTGGCCTCCGAAGATGGAGCCGCCGGTCTGGCCGAGCGCACCTTGCACGCCGTAGCGGGTCACGACGTCGACCCCTGGAATATGGGGGAAGCCGCGAAAGTTCATGACGTTGTCGAACTTCGACCTGCAGGTCGCGAGATTCTTGCGGCATCCGGCCACGGCCGTGCCGGTATCGCCCGCCGCGATCGGGAAGGGCGGCGGCAGCCACAGTTCCAGGATGTCGATTCCGGAGGTTCGCCGATGCGACTTGATCTCGAACGGGATGGCGCGATTGACGCCTGTCGAAAAGGTCAAGGTGCCGTCGGTGAACCAGTCGGATGCGAAGCCCGCAAGGCCTTCGACGACGATCTGGCGCGAGCTTCCGGGGCCATTGGCCACGACGGTGCCGCGAAAGCTCGGACTCGTGAGATCGACGCCGCAGCGTGCGTCCCCAAGCCTGGCAGAACAATAGCGCTCGTAGGTGAGCCCAATCTTCTGGTCGAGGCGATGGGCCAGGGAGCGCAGTTCCGCCGTGAACGCGACACCCGTGCGCGTCACCTCGCCAAGATGGCCGCGCGATAGCAGGATCGTCTGGGAGAGATCCTCCCAGTTGACCCAGAACACCTCCACCAGCGCGTCATCGAAGCGGCCGGCCAGGATATCGGCGTCCGACAGGCCCGGCGAAGACAATGCGCCGGTGGCCGACAGGTTGTCGACCGAAAGGCCGAGCCCCTGCTGGATGCGCGAGGCCGTGAAGCCTGTGTCGGCCAGAAAGGTCGTGCCAAGGGCGGCGACGTCGCGGTCGTGCTCGGTGAAACCGAGGATCGTCCCGTCGTGCCGGGTCACCCGCCAGCAATAGCACAGCGTCGTCACGCCGCCGTCGAGATGCGCCTGCAGATCGGTGCCGATACTGTTCATAGTCATGCCCGATAGAACGCCGGTCGCCGGTGACGACGTCAGCGTAAGTTGCTGTGCAAGGCGATATGTCCTACATTCTGCCTTTCACTGCAGAACCTAGGGTGACCCTCATGTCGGCATCCCCAAAGGCCGGCTCGCTTACTTTCCGCCTCGAACCCGCGCTAAAAGCGGCTCTAGCCGCGTCCGCCGCGGAACAGCGGAAACAGCCGGCCGAATTGATGCGTGAACTCATCAGAGCCCATGTCGAGCAACGTCGGCGTCGCACGTTCGAAGAGGAAGCACGACGACAGTGTGCGATCATCAATCAAGCGGCGCAGGATCCTCATAGCGACGAAGCGCAGATCATGCGCGAACTGGTTTCACATCTCGAAGACATCGGTAATGAGTGGAAATGAGGCGTGGTGATCTCGTCTCGATCGTGCTGCCCGGAGCCTATGGCAAGCCACGCCCGGCCCTCGTCATCCAGGATGACGGGTTCTCGACGCTCCAGTCCATTACCGTGATCCCATTGACCAGCATGGTAAGATCCGCACCTTTGTTTCGGGTGGATGTTCGGCCAGAGCCTCTCAGCGGACTTCGCCAGCACTCCCAGGTCATGGTCGACAAGGTGTTGACAGCGCCCCGGTCCAAGGTAGGGCAGCGACTGGGACAAGTAGACGCGTCGACCATGCGGGCCGTCGAGCACGCGCTCTCGCGCTTTTTAGGTCTGCCTGTTACACCTTGATCTCGATGATCGGGATGTTGGGGATCTGCCCGGCTTCGAAATAACCGAGATCGACCTCGAGGTAATCTGTGTCGAATCTGACCGGCACGTCGAACTCGAAGCCCGCCGTCACCCGGCTGCCTGTCGGCGGCACGTGGCCGGGCGTGAAGGTGACGAGACCGGTCGTGGCGTCGATTCCGAAGGCCACACCATCGGCCTTGACCGCACCGTCGACCGCCACCAGCACGGTCCCGGCCACGGGTTTCTTGATCTGCCGCACATAGGGACTGCCCGGGGTGCCGCCGTAGGTCTTGATCAGGGAGAAAGCCGCCGTCGTGCCGTCGCCGGTCCCGAGCGCGACGTCGCTTGCGCTCGGCACCCGCGGCGAGGCGCAGGAGCGATAGTCGAACCGATCCTTCCAGCGGAAGCCGCAAAGGCGGCCACGCTGGCCTTCGAAGAAGCTCAGCACCGACTCCAATTGGGCGAAGCTCTTGATGCCGTAGCCGGCCTGATACTTGCGCCGTCCGTCGGCCCAGATGGCGTTGCGCTCCTCGCCGCCGGAGCGCAGCGTCACGATATCGGTACGCCGTTCCGGTCCCCCCTTGGCGCCGAGCGCCACGTCGGTGGGAAAGCGGATCTCGTTGAAGGGTGCCGGCATTCACATGTTCCTTTGGCCGCGCGCCACCGCGCGGGACAGCAGGGCCGCCATCTGGGTCTCGGATCGTGCGAACGAAGGGGCATCGGGCGAAGTGACGTTGAAGTTGATAACCTGCGTCGACCGCGGGCCCGACCCCGCCGGCATCTTGCCCCAAGGCACCACGGTGGCAGGGCCGGCCACGACCTCCGCCCCCTTCTCGCCGACGACGCCCCACTGGCCCGCCCCGATGGAACCGCCGTCCGCGAAGAGGCCCGCGAACGAGGAGGCGCCACCGGTCACGGCCTTGCCGATCGTGCCGAACAATCCGCCCTCGAGGCCGTCGCTCCCCTTGGTGCCGAAGAGGCCCGACAGCGGTCCCGATCCGGTCAGCGCCGCGCCGAGCCCGGCGCGCGCGATGTTGCGGATAAGCCCGGCCGTGACATCCCCGAGGCGGGCGCCACCGAAGATCATCGCGTCAATGCCATCGAGGATCTGCGCCGAGCCAAAACTCCAAGCCTGGTTGGTCGCCGCCTGCGCGGCCTTCAGCTTCTCCTGGGCCGCCGTCGCGGCGTCGATCTGCTTGACGAGACCCGCCACCGCGTTCTTCTCGGCCACCGTGGCGTCCGAGCCGAGCTTGGCCTGTTCGGCCTCGGTCTTCATGCGTTCGGCGATCTCGGCATGCGCGGCCCCGGTGGTCTTCAGCAAGGCCAGCTGCTCGGACAGACGCGTCAGCACGCGGGCCGAGTCGTCATCGCGATCGCCGGACATATCCTTGATGGTCGCGCCGGTCAGCACCTGCGCGGTCGAAAGGCCACCGGGCGCAACGACCGGGCCGCCGAGGCGCTTGGCTTTGTCCGCCATGGTTCGGGCGGCGGTCTCCAGCGCACCGGATTGGGCCGTCTGCAGCGTCGCCGCGCCGCCGAGCGTGCGTGTCAGCGCGCCCGAGGTCGTGCCACCCCACTGGTTGGCCGTGCGGGCCAGACGATCGAGCGTCTGCCCGGCGCCCTCCGCGGCGCGGGTGAACCCTGAAAAGTCCGCTTCGAAACCGAAGCTCAGCGACCCTGCGGATTCGGTCATGGACGTGCCTTCGGTTCATCATGGAGCCATGGCGCCGGTCGCGATGGCCATGGCGTGCAGGTTCAAGCCGGAGCGGGTCGCGGTCGATCATGGGAGCCGACAATTGCCAGCCGCTGACGACGTGCGGGAATTTTATGCCGCCCGGCCCGACCGCCTCGGGAAAGAACTCGGCCGCCAGCGCCTCCGGGCGCTCCTCGCCGCTGCCGACGATGGTGGCCGCGCCGGCATCATGCGGGCCGAGGCCGCCGCATCCATCTGCCAGAGCGGCCGGAACGCGAAGGTCAGCGCGTCGGGATCGAGACCGGCCGAGCGCAGCAGAAGGCGGTCGAGCCGCTCCAGTTGCGGCCGAGCCTATGTCATGCTGTTGCTGACATAGGCGGCGTACAAAAACCGATCTCCTGCCGAGCCGAGACCATGTCATAGTAGTTGCGGGTATCGCTGTCGCCGGTCGCCGAGAGACCCGCCGGCGATTGGCCCAGAAGGCGGGTGACCGGGATGTCGGCCGCCTCGGCCGCCATCTGCAGGAAGGTCCGCACCATCTCGAGCAACCCGGCGAAAGTAAAAATTATCGTCTCAGCACATGAAGGCGTTTGGCGACCATCACTTTCTCGCCACCTTTATTTTCCCGATCGCATTCAACTACGCTTCCAGGCGGAAATTCCCATTGTTCCTCATCTCTTTCGAACGTAGCGGTAGGAAGCAGTCTGTATAAATTTGGACCCAGCTCGACCGCTTTAGTAGGTCGGAACGTCGTTGTTCCCTCGTCGAGCAACTGCACATAAACGTCTATCATTGTCTGAACCCCTCGCCCCCGAACTGGATGATTCTGCCTGTAGTAGCGTCAATGATCACGTACCGACCTGTACGGGGATGAACGTACCCAATTGCTCCGTTCTCTGGATCGATGCGGTTGTCTGCTTTATAGCTTTTTCCGTTCGCGACAGCTTCCTCGATCTGCTCGGGCGTCCACCCGCGATTGTTCATCTGATTGAGCCATT
>CAXSEU010000227.1:0-6137 GCA_964236485.1 uncultured Lichenihabitans sp.
GGTTCGTGGATTGTCGCCAACGCCCGCGCCGCCATCCATGCCGGGCTGCCGGTGCCCCGCTTGACCCTGGCGGTCTTCGGGCTTTCGGCCGCGCTGGCCGGCCTGTCGGGCGCGGTCGAGGTGCTCGGTGTCGAGGGCAACGTGCGGGCCGACTGGAACCCGGCCTTCAGCCTCACGGTCGTGCCGCTGGTGTTCCTGGCGCGCTTCAACGGCCTCGCGTCGATCCTCTTCGTGTTCCTGTTCGCCGTGCTGTCGATCGGCGGCGAAAGCGCCGCTCGCCTGCTCGGGGTGCCGAATTTCTTCACGCTCGTGGTGGTGGCGATCCTCCTGATCCTTCTCGCGCTCGCGGAATATGCCGATCAGCGTCACCGTGAGCGGACGAGGGCGTGAGCCATGCCGACCCTGTTCACGCAAGCCTTCCTGACCGCGCTGCTCCTGGGTTCGATCACGGCCGGCGTGCCCTTGCTGCTGGCGGGCCTTGGCGAGCAGATTTCGGAGAAGGCCGGGGTTCTCAACGTCGGCATCGAAGGCATGATGCTGGGCGGGGCCTATCTGGGGTTCCTCCTCGCTTTCGAGACGGGCTCGATCTGGCTGGGCTTTGCGGCCGGCGCTCTCGGCGGCATGCTGGTCGCCGCCTTGATGGTCCTGTTTTGCGTTCGGCTGGGCCTGAGCCAGATCGTCATCGGGATCGCCTTGACGATCGGCGCTGAAGGCCTGACGGCGCTGCTGCATCATTATCAGTTTGCCCAATCCTACCCGCGCCTCTCCGGGGTGCCGACCCTGCCGATCCCGGTCCTGTCCGCGATTCCGGTCCTGGGCCCGGCTTTGTTCGACCGGCCGGCGATCGTCTATCTCGCGGTGGCGCTCGTGGCCGTTCTGACGGGCCTCTACCGGCGCACCAATCTCGGGCTGAGCCTGCAGGCGGCCGGCGACAAGCCCGCCGCGCTCGATGCCGCCGGCGTCGACGTCGTCCGGACCCGGAGCTTCGCGGTGCTCTCGACCGGCGCCCTCGCGGGACTCGGGGGCGCCTTCATGGCCGAGGTAGGGGCAGGTATCTTCATCCCGTTCATGACCAACGGCGCCGGCTTCATCGGCATCGTGCTCGCCATGCTGGCCCGCGGCCGGCCGCTTTTCGTGCTGCTTGGCGCACTGCTGTTCGGCGCCTGCCTGTCGATGACCACGGCACTCCAGGTCGCCGGCGTCGATATCCCGACCGACGTCATCCAGATGCTGCCCTTCGCGGCCGTCATGGCGGTGCTGGTCGCGTTCGGACGGCGGGCGAGCCTGCCGGCGGCTCTGGGCATTCCCTATGTGCGCGGGGCGCGCTGAAGCGAGGAGCAAAACCATGACGGACACCAAGGTCTATCTGCTCGACGGCGGCTCGCTTGTGCTCGACGGCTATCACGTGTTCTGGAACCGGGGACCCGGGGGCGAGATCAGGTTCCCTATCTATTCGATCCTGATCGAGCATGCCGAGGGGCGGTTCCTGGTAGACACCGGATACGACCGCGAGCACGTCATGAAGGTGCTGCCCTTCGAAAAGCCGATGCAGACACCGGAACAGACGGTGCCGGGCGCCCTGAAGCTGCTCGGGCTCGAGCCGGCGGACGTCGGGCTTGTCGTGAACTCGCACTTCCACTTCGACCATGTCGGCGGCAACAAGTATTTCCCGCATGCCAAGAAGATCTGTCACAAGGACGAAATTCAGGAAGCCGCCACGCCGCAACCCTTCGAGGTGCTGGGCTATTCGGACCTCAGCTTTTCGGCGGAGGCCGCCGAGGCGCGCGGCAAGTCCGACCAGTTGCTGGCCGGAACGACGGCGGAGAACTCCGCTTTCGAAGGGGTCGAAGGTGAGATCGACCTCGCCAAGGGCGTGAAGCTGATCTTCACGCCGGGCCATGCCATCGGTCACTATAGCCTTCTGGTGGAGTTCGGCACGCGCCGGCCGATCCTCTTCACGATCGACGCCGCTTATACGCAGCAAAGCCTTGAGACGCTATGCCAAGCCTCGTTTCACATCGACGCCGTGAAGGGCGTCGAGTCGATGCGGCGTCTGAAGGCTCTGGCGCAGGAGCACGATGCCGAGCTGATGTTCTCGCATGACGCCAAGAATTTCGCGACCTACCGCAAGGGCACGCAATTCTACGGCTGACGGACCCGAGGGAGCGCGGTCATGACCGGCGAGATAAGCCGCGAAACGGTCTTCACGCTGACAGCCGGGCCGGTCGACGCCTATCCGGCGGTCCTGCGCGCCCTGTCGCGCACGGTCCTCTACGACTACGACCCGAGCTTCTTGGCTGCCTACGAACGGGTCAACCAGAAAGCCCAGCGGGCGCTGCGTATGGCGACGCCGCCCGTGATCCTGCACGGCGAGCCGGTGCTCGGGCTCGAAGCCGCCGCCGCATCGCTGATCGCGCGCGAGGATGTGGTGCTCAACCTCGCCTCCGGCGTCTACGGCAAGGGTTTCGGCTTCTGGGCCAAGCGGCACTGCGCCGAACTCCTCGAAATCGAGGTACCCTACGACGAGGCCATCGATCCGGCAGAGGTCGCCGCGGTGCTGCAGGCGCGGCCCGACATTCGGATCGTCTCGGTCTGCCATCACGATACGCCGTCCGGCACGCTCAACCCCGTTCGCGAGATCGGCGCGCTCGTGGCCCGGCACGGCGGCTGTCTGATCGTCGACGCGGTGTCGTCCTTCGGCGGCATGGACGTGCACCCTGACGACTGCCGGGCCGACATCTTCGTCACCGGCCCGAACAAGTGCCTGGGCTGCCCACCGGGCCTGACGCTTCTCGGGGTGAGCGACCAGGCCTGGGCCAAGATGAAGGCCAATCCCGATGCACCCCGCGCCTCGATCCTGAGCATCCTGGATTGGGAGAACGCGTGGCGCCGCGACGAGCCGTTCCCCTTCACGCCCTCGGTGGCCGAGATCAACGGGCTCGAGGCGGCGCTCGACCTCTACCTCGATGAAGGACCGGAGCGGGTTTGGGCCCGGCACGCCTTGACGGCGCGAGCCTGCCGGGCCGGAATCATGGCCATGGGACTGTCCATCTGGCCGGCCCGCGACGCGATCGCGTCCCCGACCACGACTGCCGTGCGGATCCCCGTGGGGGTTGCGGACGGAGCCCTGCGGGCGGCCGCACGCGAGCGCTATGGCGTCATGTTCTCGTCCGGGCGTGGTGAAACGCTGGGCAAGCTCGTCCGGGTCGGCCACATGGGGCCAACCGCGCGGCCCCTTTATGCCGTGATCGCGATCTCAGCACTCGGCGGCGCTCTCGGGGCGCTTGGATGTCCGATCGATGTCGGGGCGGGGGTCGCGGCCGCCATGGCCATCATCGACGCAGCACAATAGCGGGATCCAACGAGGAGGGCAGCCATGCCAGGGCGTTTCGAACACAAGGTGGCCATCGTCACCGGGGCCGCGCAGGGGATCGGCAAGGCCATCGCGGTGAAGCTCGCGAGCGAGGGCGCGCGGGTGGTGGTCGCCGACATCAATGTGGAAGGCGCGACGGCTGTCGGGAACGCGATCGGGAACGGCAGCTTCGGGGTCGACTGCGACGTCTCGGATGACGCTCAGGTGGCGGCACTGCACGCGCGCGTCCTGGATGAGGCGGGCGGCGTCGACCTCCTGGTCAACAACGCGGCGATCGTGCCGTTCATTCCGTGGGACGATGTCGATCTCGCGCATTCGCGCAAGCTCATCGACGTCAATCTCACGGGCGTCTTCCTGATGGCACGCGCCTCGTCGGACATCATGCGCAGGCTCGGCCGCAAGGGCCGCATCGTCAATATCTGTTCCAACGTGATCTTCGCCGGTACGCCCAACATGGCCGCCTATGTGGCGTCGAAAGGCGGTGTCTTCGGCTTTACCCGCGCGCTCGCGACGGAGCTCGGAAAACACGGGATCAACGTCAATGCGGTGACCCCGGGTCTCACGGAATCCGAAGGCGTCAAGCTCAGCCCGCATAACGAGAGTTTCGGTTTCGTCGAGATGCTGCAGGCGATCCCGGGCAAGGGGCAGCCGGAGGACATCGCCGACGCCGTCGCGTTCCTGGCCTCGAGCGAAGCCCGTTTCATCACCGGCCAGACGCTCAATGTCGATGGCGGCATGGTGCGCTGGTGAGGTCGGGTCTGCGCGTCTGTCATCAGTGGCGGGGTATGATGGAGCTTGGCCACGATCAGGCCGCGGGCTGAGGCAGGCGGCGGCGCTTAGGTTCGCCTCGCCCAAAGCAGAGTTCGGCGCGCGTCTTCGGCCTGGTTCGACCAGCCGGTACGGCCCGCGTCGAGGAACTGACCTCCGAACGCCGTTCGACAGAGCTTCGCTGCGCGGAGCCATCGGCCCGCTCCGCCCATCCGCTATGCAAGCGTGATCGACTTGCTCTTCGTCGCCGCTGCAAAACTCCGCCGGCGTCGATGTCTTCGTAATGCTCGAGGACAAGCTGTCCATCGAGGATGGCAAGCCCGACGCCGATCGTGCCGCGTTCGATATCGGCCACCAGGAGCCGGCCGGCTTCCGCGGGGGGCTGCGCGCCCTGTACCATCCGCACCTCTCCACCATCGTCGAGAATCCGGACGAGGTGCGCACGATCTTCGCCAAGACGCACATCGGCTTCTGTCCCGACACGGCTCATCTCGCCGCGGCGGGTGGCGATGTCGCCGCCATGATCCGCGGCGGCGCGCATTTCCTATGTCCATCTCAAGGGCTGGCAGCGCGAGCCCTTCGCCTTCACGCCGGCGGCGTCGGCGATTGCGACAACGGTGCCGAGATCGAGGCGCTGAAGGAAATCGGCTACGCCGGCTGGATTTGCAACGAACTCGACAGCTGGCCCGATCCCGTCGCCGCGGCGCGAAAGCCACGCCTTCGTCACCGCCGAAGCGGCCAGAGGCTGACCTTCGGGCCGGATCGCCCGCTTGGAAAACGAGCCGGTCAGCGCGGCCGGTCTTCCCTGCCGCGGGTTTCTTCATCCAGGGGACAGCCGTGGCCGACGCCTTCTTCGACCCCCACCAGCGCGCACGATCGAAGCCGCGATGGCGCGGATCATCCCGACCGACGACACGCCCGGTGCGCGCGAAGCGGGCTGCATCGACTTCCTCGACCGCTATCTCTCCGGCCTCGGCTACATCTTCGCCAAGCCGGACGGTTCGGGCTTCGAGGTGCTGGAGGGCCGCAGCGCCGGGGCCTGGATGCAGCGCATCGAGATCATGCGTCTTCGCTACGCCGAGGGAATCGCCGATCTCGACATGCGTGCCCGGGCTCGCTTCGCGGCGCCGTTCGTGGACCTTGGTCCCGCCCAGCAGGACGGCCTGCTCCGCGAGGTCGAGGCGGCCGGCACCGGCGCGGCGACCACGTCGACCGTCTCGGAGGGCCTCGCCGGTCCGGTATCGGCGGAGCCCGCCCTGCAGCAGACCTCGACTTCCTGCCCCTACTGATCACCCATACCCGCCAGGGTTTCTATGCCGACCCGATCTACGGCCGCAACAAGGGGCGCGTCGGCTGGAAGGTCATCGGCTTTCCCGGACCGGCCTCGATGAAGGAGGTCCACACCGGGCGCTACACGACGCTGCAATATTTCGCCGAGGGTGAAGCCGGAAAGGTCAAGGAGTTCCACGATGGCCTTTAAGGACAAGCCCGCGAGAACCGAGGTCGTCATCATCGGCGCCGGCGGCTCGGGCGCGGCCGCCGCCAAGGTGCTCTGCGAGGCCGGCGTCAAGGTCGTGGCCAGGCACGAGCCTCGCCGACTGGCCGATCAGTTATGACGATCTCGAGCCCCTGGCGGGTGGCCGACAAGATCATCGCCGAGCGGGGTGCATCGGCGCGGACCTGAGCCGTCCGGCCCTCAACCCTGCAGACGCGCGAAGCGGTCGGGCTTGGCGGGAAGCCTGTCACGCGATTGCTGCCCGGTCGGGATGGTCTCGGCAGATGCTCTCTTACGCAATGCCGTTCGACTTGCCGACAAACCGCATCGGATTCTTGCCCAAAGTAAAACTGGAGCGGGCGAAGGGAATCGAACCCTCGTATGCAGCTTGGGAAGCTGCCGTTCTGCCATTGAACTACGCCCGCGAACTGCGCCCTCTATCGTACTTCTCGCCCGGTGAACAACCGGGTGGCCTTCTTCGACTTATAAGCCAGCGCTCGG
>CAXSEU010000228.1:0-1778 GCA_964236485.1 uncultured Lichenihabitans sp.
CCGTATCGAGAAGGGATGCGCGGTGCCAGGACTCCTGATCGTTGCCGAGACGGCCTAGATAAGCGGCGTGCTCGACGAACCCAAGCTCGCCCTTCTGCCGCCGGTCTTCCTCGATTGGTTTGCCACACGGGGCTGGACGCCGCGTCCGCACCAGCTCGATCTCCTGGCCTATGCCGAAGCCGGCCGGAGCATGCTGTTGATCGCCCCGACCGGGGCCGGCAAGACGCTGGCCGGCTTCCTTCCGAGCCTCGTGGAACTCACGGCGGCGCCGGCGACGAAACCGCGCCTTCACACGCTCTACATCTCGCCGTTGAAGGCGCTGTCGATTGATGTCGCGCGCAACCTTGAAACCCCCGTGGCGGAGATGCGCCTGCCGATCCGCATCGAAACCCGGACCGGCGACACGTCGACCTCGAAACGACAGCGCCAGCGCCGCGATCCGCCCGACATCCTGCTGACCACCCCCGAACAGTTGGCGCTGCTGCTGGCAAATCCCGGCGCGAAACAGCTGTTCGGCAACCTGAAGCGCATCGTCCTCGACGAGTTGCACGCCCTCGTCACATCGAAGCGCGGCGATCTCATGGCCCTCGGCCTCGCGCGTCTCCGCCGGATCTCGCCCGGGGTGCAGACGGTGGCGCTATCGGCGACGGTGCGCGAGCCCGCCGAACTCGGCTGCTACCTCACCCGTAAGGGTGAGCGGCCGGCCGCGATGGTCATGGCACCCGAGGGCGCGGCGGCGGACATCTCCATGCTGGACACGGCCGAGCGCCTCCCCTGGGCTGGCCACAGCGCCCGCCACGCCATCGGCGAGATCTACGCGGCCATCAAGGCCGCGAAGCTCACCCTTCTCTTCGTCAACACGCGGTTCCAGGCCGAGCAGCTTTTCTGGGACCTCTGGCGCACCAACGCCGACAACCTGCCCATTGCCCTGCACCACGGCTCGCTCGACGTCGGACAGCGCCGCAAGGTCGAAGCCGCGATGGCGGCCGGCACCTTGAAGGCGGTGGTCGCGACCGCGACGCTCGATCTTGGCGTCGACTGGGGCGATGTCGATCTCTGCATCAACATCGGCGCTCCGAAAGGGGCGAGCCGGCTCATTCAGCGGATCGGCCGCGCCAATCACCGGCTCGACGAAGCCTCGCGCGCCATCCTGGTGCCGGCGAACCGCTTCGAAGTGCTGGAGTGCCGTGCCGCGATCATGGCCGCCGCCGCGGGAGTGCAGGACACGCCGGTGCCGCGCGAAGGCGCGCTCGACGTGCTGGCCCAGCACATCCTCGGCATGGCTTGCGCGGAGCCCTTCGCGGCGGCGGACCTCTTCGACGAGGTCACGGATGCCGCCCCCTATGCGGGCCTTGACCGGGAGACGTTCGACGCGGCGTTGAACTTCGTCGCCAACGGCGGCTACGCGCTTCAGGCCTACGAGCGCTTCGCCAAGATCCGGCAGGGAAAGGACGGCCGCTGGCGGGTGTCGAACGGCCGCGTCGCGCAGCAATATCGCATGAACGTCGGCACGATCGTCGAGGCGACCATGCTCAAGGTGCGGCTCGTCCGGGGCCGAGGCATGCAGGCCGAGGGTGGGCAGGCGCCGCTTACCGGCCCGGTCGGCCGGGGCGGACGCGTGCTCGGACAGACTGAGGACGGGTTCCTGGAGATGCTGCTGCCAGGGGATACGTTTCTCTTCGGCGGTGAGATCCTCGCCCTCCAGGCGATCGTCGACGATGAAGCCCTGTGCGTCCGGGCGTCGAGCGACGCGCCCAAGATCCCGGCCTATGCGGGAA
>CAXSEU010000228.1:1788-6135 GCA_964236485.1 uncultured Lichenihabitans sp.
CGCTCTCGACCTATCTGGCCGCCCAGGTGCGGGCCATGGCGTCGCACCCCGGCGGCTGGAACCTGCCGGCGCAGGTCGAGGAATGGCTCGACCTGCAGCGCCAGAAATCCGCCCTGCCCCCGCCCGACGCGCTGCTTGTCGAGACCTTTCCGCGCGGCGGCCGGCATTACCTCGTGGCTTACGCCTTCGAGGGCCGACTGGCGCACCAGACCCTCGGCATGCTGCTGACCCGCCGGATGGAGCGGGCGAAGCTTCGCCCGATGGGCTTCGTGGCCAACGACTATGCCATCGCGGTCTGGTCCTCGACCGACGTCTCGGCCCGTCTCGCACGCGGCCTCGTGACGCTCGAAGATCTGTTCTCCGAGGACATGCTGGGCGACGACCTCGAGGAATGGCTGAACGAATCATCGCTGATGAAGCGCACATTTCGCCTTTGCGCCATCATCGCCGGGCTGATCGAGCGTCGCTACCCGGGCAAGGAGAAGACCGGGCGGCAGATGACCGTCTCGACCAACCTCGTCTACGACGTGCTGCGCCGTCACGAGCCCGATCACATCCTGCTGCGCGCGGCCCGCGCCGATGCGGCAACCGGACTCCTCGATCTGCGTCGCCTGGGTGAGCTATTGTCACGCGTCAGGGGGCGAATCATCCACAAGCCGCTTCCCAGGATTGCACCTCTCGCCGTGCCGATCATGCTCGAGATCGGTCGCGAGCCCGTCTACGGCGAAGCCCAGGACGCGATCCTGGCCGAAGCGGCGGACGTTCTTATCGAGGAAGCTTTTGGACCGGATGGCGGCGACATCGAGAACCCCGCATGAGGCATCGAGACGCCACACGCACGTCCACGTCGCCGGTGTGGACTTCCTCGCCGACCCATGGGGCGCGCTGTTCCATGAAGGGGAGCGGGCGCTTCTCGTCGCGGATCTCCATCTCGAGAAAGGGTCGTCCTTGGCCCGCCGCGGCATGCTCCTGCCGCCCTACGATACCTCCGCCACGCTGGCGAAGCTGATGGCCCTCGTGACCCGCTATGCCCCCCGGCAGGTCATTGCGCTCGGCGACAGCTTCCATGACCGGGCCGGCGCGACCCGGCTGCGCCCGGCGGACCGCGACATCCTCGGGCTATTGCAAGCCGGACGGGACTGGCTCTGGCTGGCCGGCAACCACGACCCCGTGCCGCCCGAGGGTCTGCGTGGCGAGAGCCTGTCTCATTGGCACATCGGACCCATCCTGCTGCGGCACGAGCCCCAGGCCGGCCCCCTGTCCGGGGAGATCGCCGGCCATCTTCACCCGGTCGCCATCGTGATGGGGAACAGTGGTGCCGTCCGGCGGCGCTGTTTCGTCTCGGATGGGGGCCGCTGCATCATGCCGGCTTTCGGGGCCTACGCGGGCGGGCTCAACTTCCGCCACCCGGCCTTCGCGGGCTTGCTGACGGCGGGACGGCGGGTCGCCCATGCGCTCGGTTCCAACCGCGTCTACGCGGTGCCGGAGCACAGGTGCCTGGCCGGCGGCTGACCGCATCGGGCCGCATCGGCCCCGTGCGGACAAGCTCCCTCGTCACACGGCGGCGGCCGGGCCCCTGTAGGCGAGTTGCGGCCTGACCTGCGGCGGGGCGTTGGCCGCATGGGCGTTCTGCGTCCACCAGAGCCCCGCATAGATGTCGTTGCGGGCCAGCAGTTCCTCGTGCGTGCCGATGTCGTCGACCTCGCCGTTTTCCATCACCATGATGGCGTCGGCTTTGACCAGGGACGAGAGCCGGTGCGATATGGTGATCACCGTCCGGCCCGCGGCGATCCGCTCGATGTTGGCGTTGACGATGGCTTCGCTTTCCGCGTCGAGTGCGCTCGTGGCCTCGTCGAGGATGAGGATCTTGGGGTTGGTGATCAGCGCCCGCGCGATGGCGAGACGCTGCCGCTGCCCGCCCGAGAGGTTCGGCGACCCTTCGTAGATGTGGGTTTCGTAGCCCTTCGGAAGCTTGTCGATGAACTCTTCGGCACCGGAAAGCCTG
This sequence comes from uncultured Lichenihabitans sp., assembly GCA_964236485.1. Classification (GTDB taxonomy): domain Bacteria; phylum Pseudomonadota; class Alphaproteobacteria; order Rhizobiales; family Beijerinckiaceae; genus Lichenihabitans. Next base: position 3,794 of record CAXSEU010000228.1, read on the forward strand.
GCCGCGAAAACCATCTCGTCGAAGGTGGCGTCGTGCCTGGCCGCGGTGATGTTCTCGCGGATCGTGCCGCTGAACAGGAAGTTCTCCTGCAGCACAACGCCGAGGCTGCTGCGCAGGTGGTCGAGGTCGTAGTCCCGAACGTCGATCCCGTCGATCCTGATCTCGCCGAGGTAATCCGCGTTCAGCCGCTGCAACAGCCGCGTGACGGTGGTCTTGCCCGAACCGGAGCGCCCCATGATGCCCAGCGTCGTTCCTTGCGGGACCTCGAACGAGATGCCCTGCAGGGCCGGCTTCTGGGCGCGCTTGTAGCGGAATTCCACCGCCTCGAACTCGACATGTCCCCTCAGCGGAGAGCGAGATCCGGTGCCGTCCCGGCCCTGCTCCGGCTTGAGGTTGACGAGTTCGGCGATCAGGCGGACCGCGATGCGGGCTTCGTCGAACTGCTGGATCAGCTGAGAGATCTGCGTCAGCGGGGACGCCACCCGCTGGCTCAGCATCATGAACGCGAACAAGGTACCGATGAACATGGCGTTGTTGTCGATGAGCACCATGTAGACGCCGAGCGCCAGCGACCCGTTGACGATCAGCCGCTCCATCGGCGTCACGACCGTCTGGATGAGGTTGCCGACGGCCCCCTCCTTGTAGGCGAGGCGGACCTCGTTGGCGGTCCGCACGTCCCATTCGTGACGCTGCTTGGATTCGAGCGACAACGACTTGATGGTACGTATTCCCTGGATGGTCTCGTTCAGGAATGCACCACGCATCGCCTCGGCGCCCTCGTGGCGGCCCGAATGCAAACGGTAGGTCGGCAGCATCGCCAGGCTCCAGATGACGATCAGACAGATGATCGCCAGGACGAAGCCCGTCAGCACCGGGTTGAGCATGTACATGACGGGAAGGAAGAAAACCAAGATCAGCGAATCGAGCAGGGTTCCGAACAACGGCCCGTTCACGAACTGGCGCACCTTGCCGAGGTGGCGCATCTTGTGCAGCGTCAGCCCGGCGGGCGTCCGCTCGAAGTAATCGACCGGCAGGTCGGTCACCTTGCCGAACACGTAGGTCGAGAGCCTGATGTCGATGCGCGTCACCAGGACGAGCATCAGGTGACGGCGCAACGCCCCCATGGCGGTTTCGGCCGCGATCAGCACCAGCATGGCGCCGCACAGCACGATGTAGGAATTGTAGCTGTGGAAGGGCAGAACCCGCGCCGACATCAGGCGCCAGAACATGATTGGGGCGAGCGCCAGCAAGCTGAGGACGATGGCGCCGATGAAGATGTCCCGCGCGATCCGGCGTTCGCGAAAGATCAGGGCGAAGATCAGTCCGAAGCCGAACGGTTGCGTCGCATCGGTCAGGTTGAGCCTGCGTTTGACGAGGATCACGTCGCCGTTCCACACCTCTTCGAACTGGCGGCGTTCGAGCACCAGCAGGGTCTCGTCCTCGACCCCGGGGTCCTCGACGACGACGCGCTGGCCCGCTTCATCGTGCACCATCTCGTTGAGCAGCATCGTGCCGCCGTCTTTCATGGCGACGATGACCGGGAAGGACTTCTGCAGACCGGCCAGGCCGTTCCAGTGCATGCGCATCAACCGGGCCTTCAGGCCGGCACCCGCGGCGCACTTCAGCAGGTCGGCCGTCGACGCGTCGGGACCCTTGAGGCTATGCTTGCGGACCAGTTGAGGGATCGTCAGGTGAAGGCCCAGCCGGTGAGCCAATATCACGAGGGCGTTCAGGCCCGACGAGACCCCTAGACCGGACGAGGGTCTCCCCAGGTCCTCGGCAGCAAGGCCTCGTGTCATCGTCGCCGTTTTCCTAAGGCAGAGCCTTGAACTGCGCAGGAATAGCGCGGCACGAAACTTCGGGCAAGCCGAGGCTTGCCGCCTTGCGGCGCGCCAGGGACCTCGACTGACCGGCCCGATGCGAGCGGAATGCGTGCGAGAGACTCCCCTGCGGCAAGACCTCGATAGCGGCCGGAACATCGAAACCCGCGCCGCGTTCGCGCCGTGCATGGCTTATTCCGAGAGATTGGCGCGCCTGACCTATTACGTTCTCGCAGCCGCACTGGTCGGGATCGTGCTCGGGGCTGCGCAGCGTTACGTGGCGAAAGCGACCCTCGATCCGCAGACCGGCAGTGCCGGCCTCGCGGTAGAAACGGATGCCGGCACAGGCTGCCAATATGTCGTGACACCGTGGGGCGGGATCTTCGTGCGCCTGGATGCCGACGGAAAACCCCTCTGCAAGCCCCTGAAACGGTGAGGCGCAGCTAGTTCGGTGCGCGCCGCGGCGAAGAACCTTGGCCGGACCCGCGAGGAGGTGCGGGTTCCGCGAACCGTCCGCGATGC
>CAXSEU010000229.1:0-245 GCA_964236485.1 uncultured Lichenihabitans sp.
GAGATGACGGCAACGGCGCGCTGACGCCTGGTCTTCGGAAGAGGTTCTTCATGCAGGTCACGACCTTCGGCACGGTCGACGGAGTGGAGATCCAGGAGATCGTCATCCGCGCCGCCTCGGGCGCTACCGCCTCGATCATCACCTGGGGCGCGGTGATCCGCGATCTTCTGGTGCCGGCCTCGAACGGCCTTCAGCGCGTCGTCCTCGGCCTCCAGCCCCTCGTTCTTCGTGACCTCCTTGAGGTG
>CAXSEU010000229.1:255-1897 GCA_964236485.1 uncultured Lichenihabitans sp.
TCGAGGACTACCGTCAGTATTCACCGCATTTCGGAGCCGTGCCGGGCCGTTTCGCTAACCGGATCGCCGGCGGCCGGTTCAGCCTCGACGGAAAATCCTATCAGCTGCCGCTGAACGACAAGGACCGCAATACCCTGCATGGCGGCCCTCACGGTTTCAGCAAGCGGCCATGGACCCTGAAGACCGCGCAGCCCGACGCGGTGACGCTTGTCCTCGAGTCGCCGGACGGAGACTCCGGGTTTCCTGGAAACCTCGCGGTGACCTGCACCTATGCCCTGCTGGATCCCGGGACCCTGTCGGTGACGCTCGGTGCCACCACGGACGCGCCGACGATCGTGAACCTGGCGCAGCACTCCTACTTCAATCTCGATGGAAGCGCCGACATTCTGGACCACGAGGTCAGGATTGCCTCCGCCTTCATCACGCCGGTCGATCAAGAACTCATTCCCACCGGCGAGATCACGAGGGTCGAGGGCACACCATACGACTTCCGCGCGAGCCGGCCGGTGCGCCACGCGTCAGGCACCGCGTACGACAACAATTTCGTCATCGATCTGGTGCCGGATCGCGAGACCGGCCTCGCCCACGTGGCGACCGCCCGTTCGCCCAAGAACGGCCTGACGCTCGAGGTGCACACGGACCAGCCGGGTGTCCAATTCTACGACGCGAAGAAACTGAACTGTCCGGTTCCCGGTCTTGGCGGCGTTCACTACGGCCCCAACGCGGCCATGTGTTTCGAAACCCAGACGTTTCCCGACGCGCCGAACCACCGGCATTTCCCGTCCGCGGTGCTGAGGCCCGGCGAAGCCTATAGGCAGCACACCGAATACCGGTTCATCGCCTGAGCGCCCACCGGGAGTCTTTCCGGCGGGATGAGGCGCAACCCGGGAGGCCAGGCTGGCAGGCCACCCGGGTTGCTCCATGTCGCGGCAGGCGCGGTTTGCCGTGCGGATCAACGATCCCCGAGGCTGTCTTCGCTTTCGGCGAGTGCGGCGCCGACTTCGAGGCCGAGTTCGTCGAGCGAGGTCTCTTCCCGCGTCGTGATCTCTTCGCCCTTGGCTTGGCGCTCCGCCTCCTCGGGCGAACGGGCGACGTTCAGGGTCACCTTGACCTCGACTTCCGGGTGAAGCTGGACCGGAACGACATGCAGCCCGATGGTCTTGATCGGCGAAGTCAGGACGATCTGATTGCGCGTGGACGAGAAGCCGCCTGCCGTGATGGCTTCCGCGACGTCGCGGGTCGAGACCGATCCGTAGAGCTGGCCCGTCTCGCCGGCCTGGCGGATCATGGTGAAGCTCTTGCCGTCGAGTTGGGTGGCGAGGCCCGAGGCTTCCTCCTTGCGCTCGAGATTGCGGGCTTCGAGCTGAACCCGCTGGGTTTCGAACCGCTTGGCGTTAGCCTCGGTGGCCCGCAGAGCCTTGCCTGTGGGCAGCAGGAAGTTGCGTGCGAACCCATCGCGCACGCGGACCTTTTCGCCCATCTGGCCCAGCTTGGCGACCCGCTCGAGAAGAATGACGTCCATTGTCTTGGCTCCGTTAGATGATGGTTGGAGGGGAGGGAATTGCGGGTTTGCCCCGGAGGGCGAACAGGGCATCGAGGCAGCCGAGGACGATCAGCGCGAACAGCGGCCAGATCTCCTTCA
>CAXSEU010000229.1:1907-2876 GCA_964236485.1 uncultured Lichenihabitans sp.
GGCCAGGGAACGAGGACAAGCACGATGGCGTAAACCGCGCCGAGGATGGCGCGGCGGCCCTTGAGACCGCGCGTCAGGACATGGGCCGCCGCCAATCCCTCGCTGATGAAAGCCATGGCGAGGGTGGCCGCCGCCACGGCGGCCGCGATCCTCAGCGGGTCCGGAAGAATGAAGACGCCGGTCAGCAACGCCAGGAACAGCAGGGCGATCTGGCGAGGCAGGCGAATGCCGTCGGCGATCACCGGCCATGGACGGACCAGGCGCTGCGAGATCATGACGATGCGTCCGGCAAGCCAGAGATTGAAGGCCAGCATCAAGAACGTCGAGGCCGCCATGACGGCGGGCGCCGTCCGGACGAGGTCCGCGTAGGCAAGCTCCCCCGGGAGTTTGGCGCCGCCGAACACGGAATGGAGATGCGCCGCCATCGCGCTCAGCGCAGGTTGAAAGCCGCCATAATGGAGGATCAGGATCCCGCCGATCAGCAGCACCGGTGCGGCCGCCAGCGCGGCGGCCCACAGCACGAGCTTGGACACCGGATACCATTCGGTGCCGTGCGGCAGGGGTCTCGCCAGAAGAAAAAGATACGCCAGCCACCAGGCCGGAAGTCCCAGGATGAGAACGAACGCCAATCCGGAGACGGGACCCAGCGTCAACGCGATGGCGGTCCCGCCAACCAGGGCCGCGAGGCTGCCGCTCATCTGGCCGAAGCCAAGCGCGGCGATCATGATCGGAAGGGGGGCCAGGTACGCCAAGGCGACCGCGGTCAGCGAGGCGGTCGCCGAGACCACGAACAGAAGGGCGGACGCCACGCCGGCGCCGACCGCGATAACGATCGATTTGCTCATCGTCGAGCTGTCCCACCATGATCATGGAGGTTAGGGACGGATCGGTCCGTCCCAACCGAGCCGGCGGATCCGGGCGGATCCGGCGGCCGACGCCTAGACTCCCGGCGGCCCGGCGCGAGCCGAG
>CAXSEU010000229.1:2887-6135 GCA_964236485.1 uncultured Lichenihabitans sp.
AAACGGGCGCGCTTGATCGCCTGCGCGAGTTCGCGCTGCTTCTTGGCCGAAACCGCGGTGATACGCGAGGGTACGATCTTGCCGCGCTCGGAGATGTAGCGGGACAGGAGCCGCGTGTCCTTGTAATCGATCTTCGGGGCGCTTGGACCCGAGAAGGGACAGGTCTTGCGGCGGCGGAAGAAGGGCCTGCGGGGCACTGTCGACATCAGAGATCTCCCGCGGGCTGCGCGGCTTGCGGCCGACTCGGGAAGCGGCTCGACCGCTCGGGCCGGTCACCGCGTTCGCTCCGATCGAAGCGGCCGCCGCCACCGCCACGGCGCTCACCGCGATCCTCACGGTCGCTGTCTTCGCGCTTTCTCAGCATCGCCGACTGACCCTCTTCGAGCTTGTCGACCCGGATGGTGATCAGCCGGATCACGTCTTCGTTGATCCGCATTTGCCGTTCCATCTCGGCGACCGCCGCCGACGGGGCATCGATGTTGAGCAGCGTGAAATGGGCCCTGCGGTTCTTCTTGACCCGATAGGCGAGGGACTTGATCCCCCAATATTCCACCTTCGGCACGGAGCCGCCGGCGGTCTGGATCACGGATTTCATCTGCTCGGTCAGGGCCTCGACCTGCTGCGCGGTCACGTCCTGGCGAGCAAGGAACACGTGCTCGTAAAGAGCCATAATGCTTGCCTTTCCCTTGAGAACACCACCCCGGCGCAAAGCCCTTCGAGCCTGTTGGAAAGGCTCGACTGGTCACCGAAGGCGGAAACACGGGAAGACGGCGGAGGCCCTTCCATACACGCGAGACGAGCATGGACTTCCGTTCAGCTTCCGGCCGGGATGCTGTCGAAGCACGCCTTATAGGCGCACGACCGAAAGCTGCAAGCCCGAATTCTCGAGTCCGCCGCATGGCAAAGCGTCGTCTTCCGGACTTTCGGGGATCCCCTGTCGCGGGCCCGAGACTTAAGCTCGGGGCGAATGCCGGGCAGGATCAGGGATGACCGACAGGGCATGTGTACCGCCGCGGACTGGGATCGCCGCATCGACCGCTCGCTCGTGGTGGCACCGGGATTCCTTCGAACCTCGGTCACCTGGCTGCGCCTGGCGTCGCGCCGATGGGTCCGTCTGATCGCCGGGCCGCTGCTCATCCTGGGCGGCGTCTTCTCCGTGCTCCCGATCCTCGGCCTGTGGATGCTTCCCTGGGCTTTCGCTGATCGGCCAAGACTCTCCTCCGGTGAAGGTGCGGCTCGAACGCGGTGCCCGCTGGACCGAGAGGATGTGGCGCAAGCTAGCGCGTGCGTCCGAGATCCAGGGCGCGGATCGCCCCCGCTTGACAGCGCCGCTCGCGCGGTGGCACTCGGCACTTCTACCGCGTCCCGCAACGGTTCGATCCACCACCCGCATGACAAGCGCATTCCTTTTCCCCGGGCAGGGCTCGCAGAGCGTCGGCATGGGCAAGTCGCTCGCCGAGCGCTTCGCCTCGGCGCGGGCGGTGTTCGACGAGGTGGATGCGGCTCTCGGAGAACATCTGTCCCACCTGATCTTCGAGGGCCCGGAGACCGAACTGACGCTGACCGCCAATGCGCAGCCTGCCTTGATGGCCGTCAGCATGGCGGTCGTCCGGACCTTGGAGACCGAAACCGGTTTCGATCTCGCGCGTGAAGCGGCTTTCGTGGCGGGGCATTCGCTGGGCGAGTATTCGGCGCTTGCGGCGGCCGGGGCGCTCACGATAACGGACGCGGCCACGTTGCTGCGCCTGCGCGGAAATGCCATGCAGGCCGCCGTGCCGCCCCGCGAGGGCGCCATGGCGGCACTGATCGGGGTCGAGCCCGAACAGGCCGCGTCCATCGCCGCAGAGGCGGCCGGCGCCGACGGGATTTGCCAAGTCGCCAACGACAATGGCGGCGGGCAGGTGGTCGTTTCCGGCACGGCCGGGGCGGTCGGGCGGGCCGTCGCCCTTGCCAGGGCGAGAGGCGTCAGGCGGGCCGTGATGCTGGCCGTATCCGCGCCCTTTCATTGCGAGCTGATGCGGCCGGCCGCCGACGTGATGGCCGAGGCTCTGGCCCGGGTGACGATCGCGGCGCCGAGGGTGCCGCTGGTCGCCAACGTGACGGCTCGACCCATCACGGCACCCGACGAGATCAGGCTCTGCCTCATCGAGCAGGTGTGCGGCACCGTGCGCTGGCGCGAAAGCATGACCTCGATGGTGCGCCACGGCGTTACCGCGGTGGTTGAACTCGGATCGGGCAAGGTCTTGTCCGGCTTGATGAAGCGGATCGCTCCCGCGGTGACCGCACGCGCCGTCGGTTCGGCCGATGACGTGGCTGCCTTCGCGGCCGGTTCCGCCTCCGGTGTCGGCACGGGTGGGAACGCATGATGTTCGACCTCGCCGGCAAGACGGCGCTCGTGACCGGTGCCTCGGGCGGAATTGGCGGCGCGGTCGTGCAGGCGCTGATGGCGCAGGGCGCGACCGTCGCGGTCTCGGGAACGCGGCGTCCGGCGCTCGAGGCTTTGGCCCAGCCGTTCGGCACGCGGGCCCACGTCCTGCCGTGCGATCTGTCCGACCGGGCGCAGGTCGAGGCGCTGGTGCCCGCCGCCGAGGCGGCGATGGGCCCGCTCGACATCCTGGTCAACAATGCGGGACTGACGCGCGACGCGCTGGCGGTGCGGATGAAGAACGACGACTGGGATGCGGTGCTGGCCGTCAACCTGACGGCGGGCTTCACGCTGGCGCGGGCCGCGCTGAAGGGGATGATGCGCAAGCGTCACGGCCGGATCATCGGGATCACCTCGGTGGTCGGCGTGACCGGCAATGCGGGACAAAGCAATTACGCTGCCACGAAGGCCAGGATGATCGACATGTCGAAGTCCCTCGCCGCGGAGGTCGCGACCCGCGGCATCACGGTCAATTGCATCGCCCCGGGCTTCATCGAGAGCCCTATGACCTCGGCTCTGAACGACCGGCAGAGAGCCGATATCCTGGGCGCGGTCCCCGCTGCGAAGCTGGGGCAGGGAAGCGACATCGCCGCTGCCGTCATCTATCTGGCCAGCGACGAAGCCGCCTACGTGACCGGGCAGACGCTGCACGTCAACGGCGGAATGGCAATGATTTGAATGATTTGCAGAAAGGTTCGGAAGGGCCGCCGAAGTGTTCCGTCCTCTCGCAATCGCCGGGGAAGTATGGTAACAGGCCAAAGTGTCCGGCTGCGGCGACCCGACGGCCGGAAGTTCCGGCGCGCCGTTGGGTCCGCGCTGAAAC
>CAXSEU010000230.1:0-6119 GCA_964236485.1 uncultured Lichenihabitans sp.
GAAGGCGACATCCTCAAGGCGGCGGAAACCTGGAAGCGGGAGGGGCGCGAGGTCGCGCTCGCGACCGTGGTCGAGACCTGGGGCTCGGCGCCGCGCCCCGTCGGCAGCCACCTCGTGGTGGACCAGGACGGCAATTTCTTAGGCTCCGTCTCGGGCGGCTGCGTCGAGGGCGAGGTCGTGACGGAAGCGGTGGAGGTGATCGAAGCCGGAACGGCCAAGATGCTCGAATTCGGCGTCGCCGACGAGACGGCCTGGCGGGTCGGCCTCAGTTGTGGCGGCCGCATCAAGGTCTATGTCGAGAGGATCGACTGATGCGTCTCGCGCTCCTCACGGCCCTCAACGCGGAACGCGCGGCGCGGCGCGCCTGCGTCCTGGTGACGGACCTCGCGACCGGAGAGCAGCGGCTGGTGACCGCCGTGGCTTCACGCTCCGATGCACTCGCGGAACCCCTCGAGGCGCGACTGCGGTCCGGCGTCAGCGGCACCCTCGTCCACGAGGGCGTGTCCTATTTCCTGGCCGTGCAGGTGCCGCCCGTGAAGCTCGTCGTGATCGGCGCCGTCCATGTGAGCCAGGCCCTGGCGCCCATTGCCAAGCTGGCGGGACTCGATGTCACGATCGTCGATCCGCGCACCGCCTTCGCAACCGCGGAGCGCTTTGCCGGGGTCGACCTCCTCGCCGAGTGGCCCGACCAGGCCCTGCCGCGTCTCGAACTCGACCGCTTTACCGCCGTGGCCTGCCTGACGCACGATCCCAAGATCGACGATCCCGCGCTCGAGACGGCCTTGAGGGCGGACTGTTTCTATATCGGCGCGCTGGGCTCGCGCAAAACCCATGCGGCCCGGGTGGCGCGTCTCGAGGCCGCCGGCTTCAGGGCCGAAGCGATCGGGCGCATCCATGCGCCGATCGGGCTCGACATCGGCGCCGTCAGCCCGGCCGAGATCGCGGTGTCCATCCTGGGCGAGGTGATTGCAGGGCTGCGCAAGAAGCCGGCCCGCGCCGCCCCGCCGGGCCAGGCGGCGTGAAATTCGGCCCTGTTCCGGTCGAGGAGAGCGTCGGTGCCATCGCGGTGCATGGCGTTCATGCCGTCGGCGTCGTCATCCGGAAGGGTGATATCCTGCGTCCGGAGCATGTGGTCGCACTGCGTGCGGCCGGCATCGGTAGTATCACCGTCGCGCGGATCGGGTCCGGCGACATCGGTGAAAACGAGGCGGCGCGGCGTCTCGCCGAGGCCGTGACCGGGGCGGGGCTGCGGGTCGATCGTGCCTTCACGGGCCGCGCCAACATCTTCGCCGAAAGCGCAGGTCTGCTGATGGTCGACGTCGCCGCCGTCGACCGGATCAACGCCGTCGACGAGAGCCTCACGCTGGCGACCTTGCCCCGCTTCAGGGCCGTCGAGCCCGGCGAGATGGTGGCGACGGTCAAGATCATCCCCTTCGCGGTACCCGGGCGCGCGCTCGACGCCGTGCTGGGCAGCGTCGCGACGCCCCCGCTGGCCGTCCGGCCGTTCCGCCCCCTTGCGGTCGGCGTGGTGTCGACGCTGCTGCCCGGCCTCAAGCCGACCGTCATCGCCAAGACCATCAAGGTCCTGGCCGATCGGCTGGCACCGGCCGGCGCCGCCTTCAAGGCGGAGGTGCAGGTGCCCCACGCGGTGGCGCCGTTGGCCGAAGCCCTCCGGAAAATCGGGCCGACCCACGACCTGACCATCGTCTATGGCGCCTCGGCCATCGCCGATCGCCGGGACGTGATCCCCGCCGCCATCGAGGCCGCTGGCGGCGCGATCCGTCACTTCGGCATGCCGGTCGATCCCGGCAACCTGCTGCTGCTGGGAGCGCTGAACGGCAAGCCGGTGATCGGCGCACCCGGCTGCGCCCGCAGCCCCAAGGAAAACGGGTTCGACTGGGTGCTGCAGCGGCTGCTCGTCGGGCTCGACGTCACGCCGGACGATATCCGCGCCATGGGAACCGGAGGGCTGCTGATGGAAATCGTATCGCGCCCTCAACCCCGCTCGGGCGTGACCGGAACGGGCGCTTCCGAAGCCGGCGACGCAGCATGAGCCGGGTGGCCGCGGTCGTGCTCGCGGCCGGGACGTCGAGCCGGTTTCGCGCCGCCGATCCCAGTGTGGCGACCAAGCTCGTGGCAAGGCTCGACGATGTGCCGATGGTCCGGCATGTGGTGCTGGCCGCACTGGCGAGCCGCGCCCGTCCCGTGGTGGTCGTCACCGGACATGCGCGCCGCGAGGTCGAGGCGGCGTTGGAGACCCTCGATGTCGGTTTCGCCCACAACCCGGGTTTCGCGCTGGGCCTATCGACTTCGCTCAAGACCGGCCTCGCGGCGCTGCCGTCCGACCTCGACGGTGCGCTGATCCTGCTGGGGGACATGCCCCGGATAGGGCCGGCCCTGCTCGACAGGCTTATCGACGGTTTCTCCACCGCGCCGGGGATCGATGCCGTCGTGCCGGTACATGGCGGCCGCCGGGGCAATCCCGCGCTGATCGGGCGCGGCCTGTTCGGCCCTGCCGCCTCGCTGACGGGCGACGAAGGCGCCCGCCGGCTCCTCCGGAACATTGGGGTGCTGGAGATAGACGTGAGTGACGAGGCCGTGGCACTCGATATCGACCACCCCGACGCCCTCTGGCGCACCGCCAAAGGCTGCGTCGAGAACCGCGGGATGGCGCCCGGGGCCTCATAGCGGGCCGCGATCGCTCCAGTTCATGGCAGGCGATGTGGCGCCGTGGCTCGTCCTGGCAAGCGAAGTTGCGGAATCTGTTCAGAGTCCGTCAAGACGGTGTACCGCCGGCCATGGCATAGTTGCCATAATAGGAGGAGCCACCGCCGTAATTGTTATTGTAGGTCAGACCCACAGCATATCCATAGTTGCTACCGTAGATATTTCCATAACTGTAGTTGTAAGCATAATTGTAGCTATAACCATATCCGTAGCTGTAACCGTAATATCCATAGCCGTAGCCGGTATAGCCATAGCCGTAATACCCATAGCCGTAGCCGTATCCGGCATAGCCGTAGCCATAGTACCCATAGCCGTAGCCGGCGTAGCCATAGTACCCATAGCCGTACCCGGCATAGCCATAACCATATCCGGCATAGCCATAGCCGTATCCGGCATAGCCATAGTACCCATAGCCATAGCCGGCATAACCGTAGCCGTAGTAGCCGTAGCCGTAGCCGTAGTACCCGTAGTATCCATAGCCGTATCCGACATAGCCGTAGCTGTACGAATATCCGGCTGCGTAGCTGTAGTCGTATCCCATCCCGTTTCCTCTAATCAGCCACTTTCACCAGCCTTGATCCTGACGCATGTCAGCAACAGCGCGACATACGCTAGCAGCCGGTGCCGCCCGGGCCGCCGAAGTAGAAAAAGGTGTTCCATCTATCGACGCCCGAGTTGTCATGAGTGACGTCCGTAAAACACGAGAGGGAACGCTGATCGACGGATAGGTTCGCAGCTGTACTATGTGTCGTATCGGGGTAGTAATTCACGTTCCTATGAAAGGCCGCGCGACCGAAGCCCGCTGCCGCGAACCTTCCACTCCCCATCGCGGGCCAGGAGGTAGAACCGACGACCTCTCCGCCATAGTCGATCTCATCGGCCCCGTAGCTCATCCCCTGCCCACCAAAAAGGGCCGCAGGGTAGTAACCGATCGCATTCGAAGGCGCCCCTCCGCCAAGATACACCCACCAATTTCCGTTGTAGAGGATGGCCTTCAGGGTTACATAATACTGTGGTCCGTCGTTTGTGCTATAATGACCAAATCCAGCACCAAGATGAATTTTTCCATTTGTCTGAACGAAGCCAGAGCAATCAAGGTTATAGCAACCTGTGTTCACATAGCCATCAGACGTCCAGTAAACGAAGAGGACAGTGTTGTTCGTGTTGTAGAGATCAGGGAAATTCTGTAGGCCCATTTCGACGGTTTGTACAGGGCCGCTGCTATTTGAGTACCAAAATTGGGTCAGCGAGAAAACCTCACCGTTGTCGAGGTTGACCTGCGGGTTCCAGAGGGAAAGGTCGGAGGTGCCTCCCACGTTCGAGACGAACTGATAGGAATGCGCGTACTTGTGCGTCAACGTCTCGGGTGGGACGGCGCCGCTGCGCGGCAAGCGGCGCCCTTCGCCGGAGGGACTTTTTTGCAGGAACTTCTTCAGCGTCTTGAACCGGCCGATGTCTTCGAGGGTCACCCTGCGCATCGGAATGCTGCCGGCATCGCAACTCATCGCATTGCCGAGCTGGTCGGTCTTCTGTGCGGGATCGAGTTGCTCGATCGTGGGGCTCATGCCTTTCGTTACGGGCTCCGGCGCCGAGGGGCCTGGCGGCGGCGACGCGATCGATGGGAGCTTTTGCATCCTAACGGAGGGTTGCTGCTCGATCGGCACACAATCATAAGGGTGTGAGTCGACGAGGTAGCTGTGCCGAACCGTGACCCCGGCGTAGAGCCCCAGAATATGCTGTCGGCTTTCCTGGAACGATGCGGCATCCGCCGACGGGCTTGCGGGTTTGCCCGCGGAATCGCCGGCCGGAGCGGACGACACCTGCTTGATGAACTGATCGAACGGAACGAGGCTCGCGGAGGCCGCGCGCGACGGTCCCGCAGCGATCACGAGCCCTGCGACAAACGCGGCACGGGTGATGTTCAGACAAGATCTTGTCAAGGGCGAAACACTCCTGCCATCCTTCGCAAGCCCGACGAAGACGCGATTCGCGAGGGCAATCGTCTATGCAAGCGTGGCGGGAGACTTCCCTTGGCTGCCGCTGGTGTCAAGACGTGTCCCGTCGAACAGCGGTCCATGCCGTGAAGCGACCGGGCGCCTTTGGGCCAGAGGGTCGGCCCGATCAGCCGGCGAGGCGTTGCGCAGGCGCGATGTGCCGCGCGGCAGGGTCTTCCAACCGGTCCCGCGCAAGCTCCAAGCCAGGGTCATGCCGCCATACTGATCCGGCGATCTCGACAGCGACGCCGGACCCTTCGACATGATAACCTTCTCCCTGATCCGACGCGATTTGCCCAACGGCCAAGTTGCCATCGTGCTGTATCTGTTCCGCAAGGACGACGTCGCTTCGGTGACGACGATCGCGACCGTGGCGCCCAACCTCGCCACGCAGATTTTCATGAAAGCACGCGTTCACCTGCGCAAATCCGGCGTGCGCGACGCCAGCGAGCCGCTTCTGGCTGCGGGCTAGACTGCCGCAGGAGGACGAGCGCCGCGCTGCTGGCGCGCGAGTTCCCCTGTCGGCTGTTCTTATCGCCCCGCATCGGCTAGCGTCCCGCCGATTTTACCGCCGGGATCGACACATGACCGCCCATGTCCACCAATTCCCCTGCCTGAGCGATAATTATGGCGTGCTCGTGCACGACACGAGCACCGGCGCCACCGCAGCCATCGACGCCCCGGATGCCGGCGCCGTGCTGGCCGCCCTCGATGCCCAGGGCTGGCGGCTCACCGACGTCCTTGTGACGCATCATCACGCCGATCACACCGGCGGCATCGCCGGCCTCAAGGAACGCTTTCCCGAGGTTCGGGTCGTCGCGCCTGCTCGGGAGGCGGCCAGGATCGTCGGCGTCGATGTCGGCGTCGAGGAGGACGCCATCGTGGTGGTCGGCAACCTTCAGGCCAAGGTGATCGCGACCCCAGGCCACACGGCGGGCCACATCGTCTACTGGTTCGAGGAAGAGGATCTGCTGTTCGCCGGCGACACCCTGTTCGCGCTCGGCTGCGGACGCGTTCTCGAAACCCCGATGGCGACCATGTGGGACTCGCTGGTCAAGCTGTCGCAATTGCCGGGGGAGACGCAGGTCTATTGCGGACATGAATATACCTTGGCGAACGCCAAATTCGCCCTGACTGTCGATCCCGACAACGACCTCCTCGTCAGCCGGGCGCAGGATTTCGAGAAGGCGCGCGCCGAGGGGCGCCCGACGATCCCGACCACCATCGCGCTCGAGACCGCCACCAACCCCTTCCTGCGGGCCGATCGGCCGGAGATCGCCGAAAGGGTGGGACTGCCCGGCGCCGACGGCGGCGAGGTCTTCGCCGAGTTGAGGGAACGCAAGAACCGATTCTGAGATGGTCGACCTTGGGGCCCGCGCGGCCTCACAACACACAACA